>JANPPB010000746.1:0-2388 GCA_031428295.1 Segetibacter sp.
TCTTTAGCCAACGAATATTACGATGAGCAAAATAAAACAAGCCTGCACCTCGGTGGCGTTTACCGCTGGAACGATGCGTTTATACCGGTTATAAAACTGGATTACAGCCAGTTTAGTTTTGGCCTCAGCTACGATATGAACGTGTCCAAATTAAAGACCGCCTCGCAGGTCCGTGGAGGATTTGAATTAACTATCAGATACCGCAATTGCAAAATAGGTGCCGACCGCAGCAGTGGTTTGCCGTGTCCTAAGTTTGGGTCTAATTTTTAGGGGGAAAGGTGGTAAGTGAAATTGATTACAATCTCTCATATTACAAAAGAAAAATATACCGAAGATTTTCTTCTCCGGGCTCAATTATTCTTAGACGTTTCTTATCGGGCGTTCGCTTTGCTTGTCTTTCAGGTAAGCCTTTTGTATTTAAAACTTGTCCTATTTATAACTCTACGTTCAAGGTGACACTGTACGAGGAGACCTTAAACAACCCTCTGATTTTGCTTAAGAGTACCTGCGGAAAACTATGCCTACGGATAGGGCTAATGAAATAAAGGAATACAGAGGGCTTTAACCCGAGGTGCGTAAATTTTAATAGGACAACAATGGTCACACACTACTATGGCACATGAAAAACCTGAGGGTGCTAGTTATCAAAAACCTTGGCTGACAATTGGCTGATTGTTGGCTAAAATCCTGCTGCGTCCTGCATGGCGTTTTGCCGTCTGTATGAGTGTCCTTTAAAACTAATTTTCGTTTAATTCACTCACCACCACTTGTGGCATCGAAATATTTCCTCCATAAAAAAGTGCATTCAAAAAAAGCTTATTTGTACCATGCCAAGTACCGCGAAAATTCGGATTATCACTAAACATAATTACTCTTCCCGTTCCTTCTGCGCCCACTAATATTGCAGCAGAGTTTTTAATTTTTTTTAAGGTAGTATTATGTACATAACCGCCAATTAAAGGATCAGAGGCATATTGGGAAACGGTGCTGTACGGATTGGTACTGGGTTGCAGAAAGGTCAACCCGTTTCTGTAAAGAGATACTTTTCTGTTTGTGAACCCAAAACCAATAGGATGCGTTGTATCAAGGTCAGCACGAAATATTGACCCCCCCATAGCTTTGGCTCCTTCAATATGGACAGCCATATCAAAATCCTGGCGAACAGGTGTTCCTTTAGTACTGTCAACCGCTAATAATTTTTCTTTGGTAAGTCCATTTTTAATAGCCCATTCGCTTCCGGTTTTAATAGTTATTAAAGTATTGCCAGCTTGCACCCATGCTTTTATTTTATCGGTTGCCGGCTTATCAATCAATGTATAAGTTCCTGAAACCATTATCATAGTATTATAGCGGTTGAGGTCTGCACGTCCAAGGTTTAAAATATCCAGTTTGGTTATAGGCATTTGTAATCGCTGATCAAGTAAATGCCATATTTCTCCCGCTTCCGGAGCTACTACTCCGGTACCAACAATCATTACCGCCATTGGTTGTTTTAATGTTCGTATATATCCGCTGCCTATATCAATACCACCTGCGCTGTACCCGGTAGTTAAACCATAACAATTAATGTTTGATTGTTTGGCAGTAATGCTGATAGCCCTAAATAATGAATCCGAAGAAATGCGTTGTTGTTGAACAGGTAGTACAATACTTCCATAACCAAAAGTTTTATTCTTACCATTTACTACAGCGGTAAAAGGGCGGAATGCTGATTGCACAACGACACCTGCTTTTTGCAAATGGTAGATCGCTTTGTGAATATTATAATCCGTATTACTGATTATATATGCGTAACTACTTTTCTCTAACAAATTAAACTGCTGTGCGGGTAGCGCAGTAATTCGTTTACCTGCATTGTAGGATGTCTTTACTTCAGCATATGGCAGGTTATAGGCATGTACCAGGCTCCATGCCGATGCATCATAGAAAGAACTGTCAACATAAGTAATTGCCTTTTCAAACACTGAGCGAACCATTATATAATTGTTTTGATCTACAGGTACGTAATATTCCATGCTACCAGAATTGGTCCCCGCCTCATACACCTCTATTTCATGCAGTAACAATATATCTGCAAATGCCCGTGTTCTTGTTTCATCATTTGCATCACCAAATAGATATCCTTTCACCACAGATTTAGATGCCTGCTCTTTTGCAACACGGTAAAATTCTTTTCTCATTTTCAGCAACGATAACTTTTCTGCAAGCGATGCTCTTACTGTAGTTAATGCAGCAGTAAGCTGGTTCCTGATTGTGAATGCAAATGTTATAGGAATAGTATTTGTTTCCTGCAGGTGACCGCGGCTGCTGCCCTGTTCAAACAAAAAACCTGCTCCCCCATAAAAGTTGATATAGCTGCTGCCATAACCGGGATAAAGTTTATCATAA
>JANPPB010000747.1:0-3379 GCA_031428295.1 Segetibacter sp.
TGATGGTATGTGTAAATTCTAACAAACGATCCGCCAGTGTACTCTTACCGTGATCTATATGGGCTATAATACAAAAATTCCTGATATTCTTCATACGGCGGCAAAAATAGCGATGTGGAGGCACATTTGGTGTTTGAAGAAAAGGAGAGTCTCTATCAATACAATTGCTCTACTTGAACTACATAGTACAGGTTCTCAGTCTCTGGAAGAGTGTTTATTAAAATCCCAAATGCAGCAAAACTCTTTTAAACCTGGGTTCATTTCGCAGGGGTTGCCACGTTGGGTCAACAGATAAAAATTTTAACCAACTGTATTGCTTTGCCTGGTAGGCTTTTTCAATAAAATCACAGGCCGATTTATTATCATTTATATAAGTATAATACCGGGCCATTTCCTCATTTCCAAATGCTAGGCCTTGATTTGCGGAAGCCCCTTTAAAAGCAAAGTCTTTTTCAAGTTCCGATTTATTATTACTGATCAAGGCCTTCCAAAATGAATAATCATATACGCCTTGTATATTTTTTGCAAAATATAGGGCCGAGTCCTTTTTGCCAAGTTGGTAAAGTGCTTTTGTTTTAAAAACATAGTATTCGTTACTTTCTGATTGAAACCAGTTTTTCATTTCGTCCATGAATTCGTTAGCCTCGCTGTACCTGCCAGACAGAAACAATATAAAACCTTTAAGTACCCAGATTCTTTCTGAATATGGATCAAGATCCTTTGCTTTGTCAATTTCGCTAATAGCGGTATTGAATTTTGCATCAGCGGCCAATTCCACTGCGTAAAACTGATGTGCTGGTGCATATTGTGGTATAAGCGAAATAGCTTTTTGTAATTCAAACACTCCTTCAGTTCTACTACCCTCCAGAGTAATCAAAAAAATAGCTTTCGAAGTTCTCACCTCTCCCAATGTAGAATCAAGCAAAAAAGCCTGTGTAATAGCCTGCCTTGCAGCAGTTACACCCGAATCGTAAGGGAGTATATCGTTATCTATCTGAATTATATAGTTGTCGCTTATGCCTGAGTATGCCAAAGCAAAGTCAGGCGCAATTGCCAGGGCCTTTTTAAAGTAATACAATGCCTCATTCATGGCAACCTTTGTTCTCTTGGTTTGACTGTATCTGCCCCTCTTATAAAGGTCCAGCGCTTCGGGGTTATTACCCCTTTTGGCTGAAAACATTTCAAGTTTCGTTCTGTCAACATTTTCATTTAAAGTTTCAGCCACATCATTCACCACATCTATTTGTAGCTTTACAAGGTTACTAAACCTACCTTGATAGGCTTTTTGAAAAGTTATCTTGCCGGTTTTGATAGCTTTTAATTGCGTTGAAACGTAAATACTGTCACCAAAATGCCTGATTGTTCCGCTAAGGATTGTTGACACTTCCGCTTCGGTTTCCTGATCCTGGATTAAACTTTCCCGGAAACCTGTAATTTGCTTATCAGAAATCTTACTTACATAAAATGATGGGACTACGCCTAACAATTTAATAACATCATCAGTCATTCCGCTTGCCAGATAATCGTCCTGCATATTACCCCCAACATTTTGAAAGGGCGAAACGGCTATGGCATGATGCTTTTTGCTTTTGCCTGAAAAAAACTGCTGCTCCACTTTTACACATAGAAAACCAAGGAATAATAGGGCAAGCAAAATGCTGAGGGCCCATTTAACGGGCTGCGGAACTTTAGAGGAATGTGCATGTGTTATTGCATCGGGCAAACGATAATGAAAATCTTTTGCGGGTACAACAAGGCCCTTATCGTTAACAGCATATAACCTTTTAGGAAGTGTAATATTTTTAAGATGAAATAACCCCATTTCAACCACCTTAATATCTTTTTGATTGTTTATCTCATCCTTAACCTTCTCGGAAATAAAAACGCTTCCGGCAACGCCAGCAGATTGTATACGGGAGGATAAGTTGACAGAATCCCCAATCACATCATTATTTTCCAAAATCACTTCGCCCATATGAATACCTATTCGGACGGGAATAACAGGTTCGGTGTTGAAGGCCCGCTGCAAAGCAATGCCACAACGCACAGCCTGGTTGGCGGAGTCGAAAACGGTGAGCGTTCCATCGCCCATATATTTTATTACCTGCCCGTTATATTGCGACGTAAAGGATAAAAACAATTCCTTATGCCGGGCCAACAGGTTTACAGCAGATAATTCATCTTGCTGCATCATAGCAGTGAAACCTTTGATGTCGGTAAACATGATGGCGACGAGCCTGCGCATGAGTAAAGGATTGATAAAGTTTAAATCTAATTAAAAGATACAACAATCAAAAGCCATAGGCACGAAGTCATTTTTTTAGAAACTTGCCTTTTTAATTACCTAAGTTTGATAACACAATCTCTTTAGTCGATGGTTGCATTTTTCAGAATCAATTTCTACTTTAAGCTTTTAAACCATTCAAATTATTTCATTTACAAACCCTTTTACCCATGTTAACAATTAATCAACAGCAAAATGAATTTAATTTTTCGCAGGAACCCATTTCGGCGCAACTTGCCCGTCGTTTGGGAGAAGCAGCTGATGGTTTTCGGGATGGACAGTATCACTATTTTCTCACAAAACCGGAATTTCCCTTTGATTTAATTTCTGCACAAGGAAGCTATAATGTTGAAGAGGCTTTGCATAATGCAAGAACATTACTGTCTGAAAAGAATAGAGCGATAGAAGGTGCAGAAAGTCAATTTATCTTAGCCGGGCCGTTCAAAACCACAGTAGAGTCTGGACTTGCTATTGATTTTGACCACATCGAATTGCGTTACATTAAAGGCGAAGTTGCAGTTGGGGAAGTATTAACAATACAGAAAGATGAAGACGCTATCGTATTTAATCTATCGGCATTCGATAAATTTTTTCTTCCCTATTATGCGCGGCTCTACGGTGCAGAACAAGCTGCGGATTTGAGGCAAAAGGTTGCCATCGATTTGAGCAATGGCAAAGTCTGCAGGCATGGTGGAGCTACTTATCCCACAACAACAGGTTTTAAACAATAAATTGTAGTATATCTACAAAGCGTACCTAAGGGTTTTCACTTGCAAATTTTGGCACACGCCTTTCGACCTTCAAGATAGAAGGTATTACCTTTAATTTAAAGTCAACATTTAATTTAAATGCAACCTGTTGAAGCTAAAACATCCTATGGACTTCATAGATTATTACAAAATATTAGGGGTTGATAAAACTGCATCGGCCGACGATATAAAAAAGGCCTACCGCAAGTTAGCCCGCAAATTGCACCCCGACCTTAACCCCAATGATAAAGAGGCCCACAAGCAATTTCAAAAGGTAAACGAGGCCAACGAGGTTTTGAGCGATGCTGAAAAACGCAGGAAATACGACAAGTATGGCAAGGACTGG
>JANPPB010000748.1:0-4108 GCA_031428295.1 Segetibacter sp.
TGACAGCAGCCGGAACTTATGTGATGATGTATACACAATGGAATAAGAAAGTGCCCCGTATTGGTGTAGCTACTTCCAAAGATTTGGTGCATTGGACCAAACACGGCCCGGCATTTTACAAAGCCTATAATGGTAAGTTCAGGGATCTTGCTACCAAGTCTGCATCTATTATAACTAAGATGGTTAAGGGTAAACAGGTTATGGCTAAAATAAATGGAAAATATTGGATGTATTGGGGAGAAAAATTTATCAATCCCGCTACTTCTACCGACCTGGTAAACTGGACACCTATGGTAGATGATAAGGGTGAGTTGACGCAAATAGTAAATACAAGGGATGGCTATTTTGATAGCGATCTTACAGAGTGTGGCCCACCTGCTATAATCACCAACGACGGTATTTTGTTATTGTATAATGGCAAGAATAAACCTGCCGCCGGCAGGGATGAAAATTATACTGCAAACACATACTCTGCCGGACAAATTTTGTTTGATAAGAGCGACCCAACCAAAGTATTGCAGCGCTTAGACAAACCGTTTTTTGTGCCTACAGAACCTTTTGAAAAAAGCGGCCAATACCCTGCGGGAACGGTGTTTTTGGAAGGTCTTGTGTTTCATAAAAATAAATGGTTTCTTTATTATGGTTGTGCCGATAGTAGGGTAGCTGTGGCTGTTTTTGATCCCGCGAAGCGGAAATAAAAAAGTGCAGGGTCTTACTTAATCTGCAGCTCAAACTATTAAAACAAGCTTCTACAATTTGCGCATGAAATATACTCCCTGTTTAATATGTTTTCTTTTGGTGGTGGGTTGCAGTCCTAAAATACAGCAAACTACACAACCGGTAGTGGTGGCACCTGCTAAACCAATACCAATAAAAACTTCCGGCAATCCATTGTTCCCAGGTTGGTATGCCGATCCCGAAGGGGCACTCTTCAACAACACTTTCTGGGTTTACCCTACGTATTCAGCTCCATATAGCCAACAGGTTTTCATGGATGCCTTTTCCTCCACTGATTTAATAAACTGGCAGAAGCATGAAAAGATCATTGACACTACAGCAGTTAAATGGGCACACAAAGCTATGTGGGCACCAGCCATTGTAAAAAAGCAAGACAAGTATTACCTGTTTTTTTCGGCTAACGATATTCAAAATCAACAGCAGACTGGCGGTATAGGTGTTGCCATTGCTGATAAGCCGGAAGGTCCGTTTACAGATTATTTGGGCAAGCCTTTATTAGATGTGATCATCAACAAGGCGCAGCCTATTGACCAATTTATTTTTCAGGATACCGATGGCCAATACTATATGATCTATGGCGGGTGGAGCCATTGTAACATCACCAAATTGAAGGACGATTTTACAGGTTTTCTTCCACTTGAAAATGGCAGCTTATACAACGAAATAACACCGGAGGGGTATGTGGAAGGCCCGTACATGTTTATACGAAATGGCAAGTATTATTTTATGTGGAGCGAAGGCGGTTGGACAGGACCCAATTACCGGGTAGCCTACGCTATAGCTAATGGACCCATGGGGCCTTTTAAACGCATTGGAACCATTTTAAAACAAGACCCCGCTATAGCTACCGGTGCAGGTCATCATTCGGTTGTTCAAATTCCTGGTAAGGATGAATGGTACATTGTATATCATCGTCGCCCCCTAAACGAAACAGATGGAAACCATAGGGTAGTGTGCATGGAAAAAATGTATTTTGATGATAACGGATACATTAAACCGGTAATCATTTCCAACGAAGGTGTAAAGCAACTTACGTTACCATAAGTTTTGAAAAGCTAAAACGGAATTTATGAATGCTTTAAAAGAACCCACATTTGGCAATGGAAAAATCTGCTATATAGTAATGCCTGCCATTGATGTAAACCAGTCCGCTGAATTTTACCGTACAGTTTTTAATTGGCACATCAGGCAACGGTAGGGATGGGAGTGTGTCTTTTGATGACAGTGTTACTGAAGTGAGTGGCACTTGGGTAACCATTCGAAAACCCTTAAACGACGAAAGCCTGATGGTCTACATTATGGTAGCGAATGCTGAAAAAACTATTTTGTCCATCATAGAAAATGGTGGAGAGATCACCCGGCAAATCGGTAACGATTTTTCTGAAGTAACGGCACATTTTAGCGACCCCGCAGGTAATATTTTAGGAATTTACCAGCAGCCCGGCCTGCAGGAGGCTTAGGATTTTTTTATATACCTGCTTCTCCCAAATAGTTAAATGCCTGCTCACTTTTGCCACTTTACAGTATTTTGCAACCCTATTTTTTAAGCATTCACTTACTTATATATGTTGAGATTTATTGTTGCCGGTATTTTACTTTTAGTATGGTATCCCAATTTAGCTAAGGCAGGTTTAGGCAATGTAACCATCTCGGGAATGGTAAAAAATGCCAGCACAAAAGCAGCCATTCCTTTTGTAAGTGTTGTGTTTAAAAACGCCGGTGACACAGCTTTTGTAACAGGCACCCTTACCAGCGAGACGGGGTTGTTTACCCTTTCAAATATAAATGCGGGCAATTATATAATAGAGGTTTCAGGTGTGGGCTATAACACCCGTACTGTAAACCTGTATGTAGGTACCCTTAGTAACTTTTTGGATGTAGCCACTATAGAAATGGATGAAAGCGCTGCAAACCTGGGTACAGTTACCGTTACCGGCTTAAGGGATGGTGTAGACAACAAACTTGATAAAAAAACTTTCTCTATTGCTAATAATTTAAGCCAGGCCGGAGGCTCTGTACTCCAGGCTATGCAAAACCTGCCTGGCATTACTGTGCAGGATGGCAAAATTCAATTAAGGGGAAGCGACAAGGTAGCCATACTGATTGATGGCAGGCAAACGGCCATTACAGGGTTTGGAAGCCAGTCTGGCCTTGATAATCTGCCGGCTTCGGCCATTGAAAAAATTGAAATTATTAACAACCCATCAGCTAAATACGATGCAAACGGAAATGCCGGTATCATCAATATTATCTACAAAAAAAATAAGCAACAAGGCTTTAACGGTAAGGCGGCTTTTATAACTGGTCTGGGTGCTTTGTGGGTGCGTAAACAAAATTTTCCGGGCATCAGGCCGCAATACACTACTACGCCAAAAATTAATCCCTCACTTTCACTCAACTATCTAAAAGGCAAGGTTAATACATTTTTGCAGGCCGATTATTTGTATACCGAAACACTTAATAAAAATGAGTTTACCGAGCGAACCTATACCGATGGCTCTATAGTAAACCAGCAACTGAAACGCAACAGAAATACCACCTTCTTTAATTCAAAATTGGGGATGGATTATAACATGGATGACAATAACCAGCTAACGTTATCGGGATTCTTTGGCACTGAAAAAATTATTGACAGAGGTGATGAGCCATTCTTTAATGCCGAATTAAAAGAACGGTTAAGGCTGTGGCAATTTTTGGAAGATGAATTGAAAACAACCGTTATGGCAACAGCCAGTTTTCAACATAAGTATAAGCAACCGGGTAGGGTTTTAAACGCAGGGTTTAATTATACTTTTCACAGAGAGGACGAAAAATATTTCTTCGATAACATTATGCCAACTTTTGCCGGTAAGGACGCATTTAAACTATTGTCGGATGAGCATGTGGCCGACTTTAATCTCGATTACATAAGGCCGATGCGGTATGGAAGGGTAGAGACTGGTTTTAAATTAAGAAGAAGAACCATCCCTACTAACATGCAGTTCTTTCCGGGGGTAAATTCGCCCATAGATGCCAATGCAGGGGGTGAGGCAACGTACAGGGAAACCATTCCGGCGGTGTATGGTAATTATATTTATGAAACCATAAAAATGGAAGCTGAGGTTGGCCTGCGGGTTGAATATGTAAACCTGAATTACGAGGTTAATCCAAACCATAACACTTATAAAAGCGATGGCTATAAGTATACGCAACCTTTTCCTACAGTGCGTTTGGCTTACAAGATTAATAACCGCAATAAACTCTCTTTATTTTACAACCGCCGGGTTGATCGTCCCAACGAAGTTGACATCAGGATATTTCCAAAATACGACGATGCTGAAATTATAAAAGTAGGTAACCCCGCCTTAAAACCCCAGTTTACCAATACAAT
>JANPPB010000749.1:0-9225 GCA_031428295.1 Segetibacter sp.
GGGGGTTAACCGGTTGGGAAGCGTGAAAGTATTGTTTGCGAAGTCTTTGAGCAACAGGTAACTTATGGTGTTTGGCCTGTCGATTAAATTAAAGATTTCAAGGCTTGCCCAAATATTTTCGAAACCTAAGAACGGGCTATGACTGCGCCGCTTTGAACGGTCACTGTCCAGCAATAAGGCACTCAACCCAAGGTCAACCCGTATGTAAGGATCGATGATTAAAGCATTACGATATTTAACGCTACCAGGAATATTATAAGGCAGGTTGCTGCCGTATAAAGAGTTTAGGTAGACTTTAAAATTTTTGTTGGTGCTCAGGTAGTCCTGGAAGAAGAGGCCAAAGGTGATCATGCGATCAGTTGGGCGGCGTAGCCAGCCACCTTCAACCAATGTGCTGTCAACAGGTACGTTGCGATCGTTTAGGGTATAGTTGTAATAACGATCGTTGTTTAAATTTTCTTTTGTGCGCATTAAGCCTACACTCACCCAACTTTCAGCATCTTTAACCAACTCTCCAAAAAAGCGAAACTCAGCGCCGGCTGCATAAGCCTTTGCATCATTTTCACCCGAGTAACGGATCCTTACATTGTCAATATCATACGAAACAACATTCGACATGCTCTTGTAATACAGTTCTGTAGTAATCCTGGCTGGTCTCTCTAACCATTTAAAATTGTAGTCCAGTCCACCAATTACCTGGTAACTTTTTTGAGCTTTCAAATCCTTGTTAATGGTGCCGTCATATCGCCTTAACTCCCTGTAAAATGGTGGCTGCACATATACGCCACCGGCTGCTTTAAAAATAATATCCCTGTTCCACTTGCGGGGCTTAAATGAGAGCCCAACCCTTGGTGAAACCAACAACTCATTATTGAGCGAATTAAAGTTATATCGTGCCCCAAGCTGTAAGGTAAAATCGGAGGAGTCGCGAAACTGAATGTTATCCTGAACGTAACCACTAAGGCGGGTAATATTTAAATCTGAAGTGCCTTTCAATACCTTACTTAGCTCCAATATATTGGGGCTGTATGGTAAGGAGTAACCAACCGAATCGGTAAACTGCCATTCGTTTAATTTATCTGTTACCGTTTGGCGCTCCAGGCCATTGCCAAATTGAATAAAATGTTTGCCTTTGTCGAGGCTTCCTTTTACTGATGCATTTAGTACTTGTATGTTTAGTTTATTACGTGAAAAGGTTTGGTACACACCGGCACCCAGAACATTTACTATTGAGCCAAAATCGGAACTGCTGCGGTCGAAGTTTCTTTCGCCAAATACATAAAAGGCCGTAATGTCGATGTTCTCTGCTTCGTTGTTCTCAAACCTGCTGAGCATGCCTTTTAAACGCAGTGCTTTTGAAGGTTGCCAGGTAGCAGATAAGCCTAACATGTTGGTTTGATACTTATCCTTTTCCTGTCCCTCATAATTAATGTCAACCCCAATATTTGCTGTTAAAAAAGGAGAAAACACAGATGCTGTTAGCTTACCACTTTCGGGCAGTAGCGTAAACTTGCTTTGCGAAAAATTGCCCAATACTTCAAGCAGCCATTTGCTGTTTGGTGCATAGGTTATTAATCCTTGCATATCGGCGCTCGAAGGAATGTAATTCCCTTTTGTTTCCTGGCTGCTTACCAGGTTGCGGTTGCTGCGGTTTCTAAAGCCCAAAACGTAGGTTACCTTTTTGTTTGAAGAGAGACCTTCCAAATGTAATCCCTGCTCCAACAAGCCAATGTAAGCAGAGCCTGCACTTTTAGTAGGCTTACGGTAAGTAATGTCTAAAACGCTGCTCATTTTATCTCCATAGCGCGACTGAAATCCACCATTGTAAAACTTAACTCCCGCTGTCATTTCAGGATTAATAAAACTTAAACCTTCCTGTTGGCCACTGCGTACCAGGTAGGGCCTGAACACTTCAAAATCATTTACATAAATCAGGTTCTCATCGTAGTTGCCACCTCTTACCGAATATTGGCTGGTCAGCTCGTTGTTACTGCCAACAAAAATCTTTATCAGGCTTTCAATATTACCAAGGGGAGATGGGTTGAGAAGGGCTCTGCTGGCATCGATGTTAACCAACCCAACCTCTTTTCGGCTACGGGTATCTTTAACAGTAACATCCTGTAATATGTTTTCCTTTTTCTCCAGGATAACGTTAATGCTTTCCTCTTCGCCTTCGGCGAGATTAAGATTGTATTGTAATTCTTTATAGCCTGTAGAAGAAAATATAAGTGCAAAGGGTTTGTTTGGCACAACCTCCAGAACGAACCTGCCTGAATCGTTTGATAAAGTGCCTTTCTCACGGCCCAATATAGTGATGCTAACTTTGGAGAGGAGGCGGCTTTCTTCGTTGGTAACCAAACCTTTTACAGTAGCCTGTTTTTTTTGACCCAACAATGTGAGTGAGGGCAGCAATAAGAACAATAAAATAAGTTGGGTCAATTTCATTCTGTGATGCATATATAAAGCGGTTCAAGATACGATATGCAATGAAATGAGAAAGATGTGAGAGAGATAAAAGCGATAGGGCAATAGTATGATTGGCGAAGATGGATTGAATATGGAGGTGATGTAAAGAGCAGTTAGGTACCGGGACTTCATGCATAGGTTACTGCTGATTTGGAATTTAATTACATCATTTTAAAAGTTTTACCCTGATGGGTTACCTGGCTGTTAAAGCGGGGTTTTAAAAAGGCTGAATAAAGTATTGACTGTATACGAGTGCGACGCAAGAGAAGCCAAATAGTAGCACCACGTTTGGCTCATAAAAAAATTTAAGTTGATGTATGTCAGAGTAACCCAATTTAGCTCTTAAAGCATATAAGCTGATTTATAAACTCAAGTTCCATCATGCGACACTAAATTCACGCTTGTTGATTGCCGGGTAACACCTCCGTTTTTATATCTGTTGTACTCATATCTTCTACTTTTAACGAGATTTCAACAGGAGTAGGCAAGATGGCTTCCTTACCGGTTAGTGCAAAAATTACATCAGCCATTTGGTTACCTAATATGGAGTAATGCCCTTCGTTCTCGTATAATTTTAAGGTTGTATTCGGGATGCTGCTTACCATCTTTTCAACCAGGGCCACAGGTACATTTCTGTCCTGCAACCCATGAAGTATTGTAATGGGAAACTGTATTTTATCAAGCAAAATATCCCATTTTCTTACATACATCAAAACATCCCATGTAACTCCTTTGATGTTGGTAATAGCCTGGTTGACGGACTTTTTTAATATCGCTATACGATTGTTTTCTTTTAAAAAGTTGAAGTCTGCTTCGGTAGTCCGGTTTTTCCACAATTCAATTTCTTCTGCTGTTACCTCATCATGTTTTGTGCGCATACCTTTAATTATAAATGGAATGAGGAACGGCACTTTTGCGGCTACCTTCCAAAATAAACGAACGCTTTCATAAATGTGTTGTTGTGCTTCCTTTACATTCATTTTCCATGCTCCCGAAATAATTAATGCTGAAGAAATTCTTTCAGGAAATGTTGCAGCACAAGCCGCCACATAAGGGGCACCACCCGAAAACCCCAATAAAGAGAAGGTGCCAATCTTTAAATGGTCTGCCAGGCTGGCAACATCAGCAGCCCACCAACTAAATTGCCTGGTATTTACAAAATCGGAACCATTTATGCCTGGTCTGTTGGGTGCAATTAACCTTAGCTCAAAGGCTTTGAAATCACTATCAAGCAGCGAAGCTTCATTAGATGATGAAGGTGTTCCATGAAAATAAAATACTGGTAAACCATTGGGATCGCCATATTCCTGATAGCTTATTTTTCTACCGTCGGGCATATTAACATACAATAATTCTTTAGATGGCTGTGCAACAAATTTTTTTCGAAAGATGGTTTGAACCACCATTTTTATAAAGTAGAGTAGTATAAAAAAATACTTTATAATTTTTCTACGGTACCAAACCAAAATAAATAGGCCAATAGATCCCAAAACAAACAACCACATTTTGTGGATAAGAAAGTACAAGCCGGCAGCACTAACAAGCAGTAATACAGTAAGTTTTTTCGTGGACATGTATATTCTTTGGAAAGTGATAAAGGCGGACGTACAGCCAAAAGAAATGGTTTACCACCAAAGTAATTAAAAAATGGACTTGTAAAAGTTTGTAAGAATTGAATAGCAGAACTTACCGGCAATGTAAGCAGAGTTTTATGATTGGCAGGGGAGTGTAAAGTATGCGTAGTTTTACCCTGGCAGCACTTATTTAAGCTGCATTAAATTTTAAAAGAGGGTTACAAAAGCACACTCATCATTTACTAATACAGGAGCACAATGAAACCGGCCTATAAATTTTCGGACCAGGAAATATTGCATAACATTAATTTAAACAAAGAGCTGGATGAGAGCATTGGGTTTTTGTATGAAAGTCATTATAAAAAGCTTTCCATTTTTATAACTCAAAACAGCGGTACTGCTGAAGATGCAGAGGATATTTTTCAGGAAGTAGTGGTAACTTTTATTGAATTGGTACAGGAAAAAAAGTTTAGAGGCGATAGTTCTATAGGAACATTTTTAATGGCACTCAATAAAAATATGTGGTACAACGAGCTAAAGAGAAGGGGCAGGTCGAAAATAAGAGTGGAAAAATTTGAAAGCGAAAAAATAACAGTAGAGGAAGATTTAAGCAACATTTTGGTAAACCGTGAATTAAAACTACAGGTAATGGATTTGGTAAGTACGCTGGGAGAAACCTGTAAAAAAATACTGGTTGCTTTTTATTACGATAACCTATCCATGAGTGAAATTCTTACTTTTCTTAAGTATGAAAATGAGCAGGTGGTAAGAAATAAAAAATACAAATGCCTGAAGCAATTAAGCCAAACTTTAGTTTCAAAACCGGCCCTATCTAATAACCTTAAGTCAATTTTTATATATGGATGAGTTGCATGAAAATACTATTTTAATAACACGCTACCTCGATGGTGAATTAACAGGCAATGAGCTTGAAAGCATTAAACAATTGCTGGCCTCGGACCCTGTTGCAAGGCGGGAACTGGAAGAATTACAAACTGCAAAAAGAGCAGTGCAGCACTTTGGATTGAAACAGCGGGTTGCAGCCATTCATGCACAAAAAATGAAGGGTGATCAGTTGCCGGTTACCAAAAGATCACCGGTCACCAGGATGTTTAGCCCATTGCTACGGGTGGCGGCCGTACTGTTAGTTATAGCTTCTTTAATTGCCGTTTACCAATACACAACTTTAAGCTCTACTACCTTGTATCAGCAAGCTTACCAGCCTTATACGGTTGGGCAGGTAAGAGGAACAGAAAATACGAATAGCCTTCAAAAGTTATATAGCAGCGGTAAGTATAAACAAGTAACTGATAGTTTTAAAAACATAGATCAGCCCTTATTACAGGATTACTTTATAGCAGCCAATGCATACTTACAACAAAGAAAACCTGCTGAGGCAATCACCTATTTTAAAAAGGTATCAAGCACTAATCAGCAAAACAATACCGGTCTTTTAACGGATGATACAGAATATTATTTGGCCATGAGTTACCTTCAAAACAATCAGCCTGCCCTGGCACTGCCATTGCTTGAAAAAATTTACACCCAAAAAAACCATCTCTATAACGATAAGGTTAGCGGCTTCTTATTGCTTAAAGCGAGGTTACTGGCTAAAAAATAAATGTTGTTCCTATCTTTTAAAAATTCCCTGGCACACGCCGGGGAATTTTTTTTATTAAGGGGTTACGTTTTTAATGCCTGTGTGTACTAATGTATGTTGGGGGCTTTTCCGCCAACTGAAACCAAAAACATAACCATAAAACTTAATCATGAAAACATTAAAAAATCCGATGTTACAATTGGCACTTATTATTGTATTGCCAGCCATGTTATTTACAGCCTGTCAAAAAAAACAAGACGACCTTGCTGCAGGTGTGCAGGGTGTCAACATTTACCTTACGGATGATCCTTCGTTTGTTTTCGACAACATCTATCTTGACATACAAAGTGTGGAAATTAAGATGAAAGATAGCCTTGAGCATAACGGAAGTGGACATGATGGTTCAAATGGAGACGACAATGGAGGCGCATCTTCAGCATGGATCAAATTACAATCACGCACGGGTGTTTACGATATTCTTAAATTTCGTAACGGGCTCGACACCTTGTTCTCTACAGGCTCTGTAATGAGTACTAAAAAGCTGAGCAAAGTGCGTATTACATTAGGTTCTAACAACAGCCTGGTATACAATGGTGCAAAATTTTCACTTAGCTTAAAAAAGGCCTTTGTAATTATTAACCTGGAGGACGAATTGGTAGAACAGCAAAATGGCGGCACGGTTCATCTGTGGTTAGATTTTGATGCCGGTCGTTCTATTCGTAAAGAGGGTAACCAGTTTGTATTAGAGCCAAAATTGAAATGCTTTTCAAAGACAAAGTCAGGAGCTATTGAAGGCCGCGTTTTACCCGATGCAGCCAGGGCCATAGTGATGGCTATAAACGGCACCGATACAAGTACAGCCAAACCAGAAAGAGAAGGCGAATTTAAAATTGCCGGACTAAAGGCTGGTACCTACAGGTTATTAGTTAAGGCAACAGCGGGTGGATATATAGATGCTACTGTACCTAATGTTGTAGTTAGAACAAAGGACGATACAAATGTTGGAACCATTGTATTGCATCAATAAGCACTAAAGTAAATTCAAATTTTTGTACCGTATGCATACTTTTGCATACGGTTTTTTTTGATAAAGAACGCCGCAGTTAGCGTAACTAAAACTAAAGCAATAAGGCCAGTGTATATAGTTGAGTAATCGGTAACAATCGACTGGTTATTGCCAATTAAAACCAGGTGTGCCCAATAAACCGGTGTTTTAAATCTTGCTTCAACTTTGCTGCTCTTAAGGTAATCGGTCTTTGCCTTTTGCAGGGCTTCATCTTTTGTGTATCCCTTGCTTAAGTAATGGTGTAATTTTTTTACGATGAAGGCAGTAGCTGCATCATCCGCTTTCCAAAGCGAAGTAACCACGCTTTTACAACCTGCATAAGAAAAGGCACGTGATAAGCTGATGATGCCTTCTTCATTTACGAGCTGGCCGCTACCCGTTTCGCAGGCGCTTAAAATTACCAGTTTTGTATGTTTCATGTTCAGTTGGTAAATCTCCTGCTCATACAATTTACCAGAGGTAGCTGCAGATCCTTTTGGCCTGTAAAAGGCTATATAAGATTGTAAAGGAAAAGTATCGTTTACAATAGCATGGGTAGCAAAATGTACAATCGGAAAATTTTTATAGTTGTCTATGAAATGTTTTTTTGTGGCTTGCTGGTTTATAAAACTTACGCCTTTCAATCCTTCTATTTCGGTGCTACTATAAAGCAAGGGTGACAGTGTTTCATCCGTATCCGTGGCCGCGAAGGGTGCCATAGCTAAAGCCTTGTAGTTGCTAATTCTGGTGTCGTCTGCAAATAAAAAATTTGCTGAGTAATTATAGCTGATAGCAAAATGCTTCAATAATATTTGATCGTTATTGACGGGTGATAATATTTCAAACGGCACAAAACTTAGCTCATTGTACGGTATTATCAGCAGCCTGTTTTTAGAACCAATTCTTTTTATTACAGGGGCAATTAAAGTATTATATAGCAAACCTGAAATGGTACTAATTTTTTTCTGATCTGCATTTGCACCAGCGTTTAGTTGTTGCGCCAAGTTCTTTACCTCGTTAACCCAGTTGGCTGAAACAACGGTACTGGTATATCCAAAATCATCCCTGGTAATGTAAAAGCATATAACCCGGTTATTAAAATTGTAGTAAGATAGGAGCGCTGCATTTTTAGTAAGTACTTGTTGTTGTATAGCAGGTACATCAATTTGGCGACTATTGTATTTTGACTGGTAATAACCCGGATCATCCTCTAACTTATCCTGTAATGTGGATAGCTGTATATCATTATCACGAATTTTATTTTTTAAACCTTGGATAACAACACTGTCGGTACTTTCCTGCAGTTTGACCGCAAGTTTTAGCGCGGCAGCTTTTAAAGCAGTTTGCTGTTGTATCAATTGCACGGGCAGGCCATTCATATCATTCAATTCTAACTCGTGCATTTCGGTCTGTAAAACTGATGCCTTACTGTTTTCGGTAAATACAAAAGCACTATTTAAGTAGGTGTTTTCATTTGTAACCTCGTACAATTGTAGGCTTGTTTGCACTGCCTGCCTGTAAACATTCGCTGCATTCTCTTCTAAAAAAAATCTTGCTTCATCCGAATGAAAATTCTTTTCTACCTGCCCTGCAAGGGTTAATGCGCTGGTATAAGTATTAAATGCACTTTTTAAATGTTCAACCTGCCTGTGCTCCTCGTATAATTGTACAAAACAATTGGCCTTATCAGTCAGTATTTCAAATAAAAGATAGGAGTTATGTAAACCCGTAAACTTCGATGGATTTTTTGTAACATGGTTGTCATTAAAATCATTATCAACCTGCTGTAGGGCTGAATGGAAATTTTGCAATGCTGCTTTGCTGTCACCTTGTGCTTTATTTAAGTTTCCCTCGTTTAAATAAGTGATGGCGAGGTCTATATTTTTCTGCCGTTTAAACTGAAAATTATTGGCTATATGAGCCTTGTCAATATACATTCGGGCACTATCATATCGTGCCAATTTGATGTAAGCTTTTGATAGATCGTTGTACTTAACCTGATTGTTATATTCTACCTGCGATAAATAATAAATAGCCTGTCTTGGTTCATCATTTTCTAAATAAGTAACACCAATATTGTGCAGTATTTCTGTAGTGTTTATGTGGTAATCAAGCAGCTTCTTATATACTTGTAATGCCTGCGTATACTGGTGCAGTTTGCGTAAGGCTGAGGCAATATTGTTTTTGTAGTTTACTTCGAAAAATACATGCTCGGCTTGTATTGGATCATTCAGGGAAAGGGCTTTTTCAAAATACTGAATACACTTTTTATAAT
The DNA here is from genome assembly GCA_031428295.1 of Segetibacter sp. Classification (GTDB taxonomy): domain Bacteria; phylum Bacteroidota; class Bacteroidia; order Chitinophagales; family Chitinophagaceae; genus Segetibacter. Next base: position 8,961 of record JANPPB010000749.1, read on the forward strand.
CTCCTGTCTGGTAAAACAGTGCACCCATCATATTGTACAGCCTTGCTGACTCTTTTGTATTTGGGTGTGCTTCTATTATTGTTTTTGCTTTTCTATAATAATAAAAGGCGGAGTCGAAATAATAACGTCTGTAGTAAATGCTACCGCTGAATAAGTAGGATTGAAATAAAGCAGAATCGGGTAGGGAAGAGTTGTGCTGTTGTACTGCTATAGAAATTAGAAAATCATCAAGCGCAGCAGAATCTTTTTGATAGGTAATATTAAG
>JANPPB010000750.1:0-9439 GCA_031428295.1 Segetibacter sp.
TTTTTAACCAATACAATTAAGAGCCTTATCATAAATAATACTGCGGGAGTTACATTAGGTGGAACTTTAAATCTTACTGATGTTCTCACTGTATCAAACGGACAATTTACAACAAGTGGATATATCATTTTAAAATCTTCATCAACTGCAACAGCAAGAGTAGCTCAAATAACTTCTGTAGCTGCAACCCCAATTAGCGGTAATGTAACTGTTGAACGCTACATTCCGGGTCGGAGAAAATACCGCTTAATTACCAGCAGTGTTACCACTAGTGCAAGCGCTACTTTAACTACCGGACAGGAAGGCTTATCTATTTGGGGTAACTGGCAAAATGCAGGGGCAAGCATATCGCAAAATATTGGCACATTAATAACGGGTGGCACAGCCGCAGATGGTTTTGATACGCAAACCGCCAATGCGTCCTTATTCACGTACAACGATGCAACACTGAAATACGTTGGCCATACATCAGCAAATGGAAAAAACACAAAATATACGCCGTTAAAAGCAGGGGTAGCTTATTACATGTTTGTTTACGGCGATCGTCAAAATTCTGTTGGTTCAACCAATCCCCGGCCTACAGTATTGAGCGCAACCGGAACATTATTAACCGGAGACCAGGTGTATAATAATGCATCTGCCATTGCATTAACTAACGTAACCAATAGGTTTACACTGCTTGGTAATCCTTATGCTGCACCAATAGATTGGGCACTTCTACCCAAAACAAACTTAGCCAATACATACTGGGGATGGGATCCGAACCTGAGCAGTACCGGTGGATATGTAACGGTGACTACAACAGGAACAGCTACTTTAATAGCGCCCTTCTCCGGAACGGTAGGACTTAACCAGTACATTCAGCCAGGGCAGGGATTTTTTGTAAAAACTACAGCCGCCTCTCCGGTGCTGACAATAAGGGAACAGGACAAGGTTTCAAATTTTAATGCGAATGCGTTTCGTGGTAATGGCAATGCCTCAAACAACATTCCGCTGATTGCTGTAAATCTGCTGTACAATACCAGTGGCAACAGCATTTTGGCTGATGGGGTATTAGCAGCTTTTGACCCTGCATTTTCAAATCAGGGGGGAAGTGAAGATGCATCGAAAATTAATGGCAACGCTGAAGTAATTGCAATAAAAAATGGCAGTGAGCTATTTAGCATAGATGGCAGGCCAATGCCACAGGATAAGGATACATTGTTTTTAAATGCAACAAAGCTTACCAGGCCGCAATACACTCTGCAGATATTTGCCCTGCAAATGGAAGGTAGCAATGTTGTGCCGGTACTTGAAGATACTTACCTGAATACTGCTAAGGACCTATCCATGACCGATACCAACAGGATAGCATTTAATGTAATTCCATCTGATGCTGCTTCTTTCAAAGCTGATCGTTTTAGGATCGTATTTCGCCAGTTGAGTGTTTTGCCGGTAACGTTTACTCAAATTAAAGCCACCCCTAAAAACAGTGATATACAAGTTGAGTGGCATGTGGCTACGCAAAGTGGCATTCTCAGGTATGAGATTGAACACGCTGCCAATGGAGCGGCTTTTATAAAAATTGCACAAGTGGCCGCAACAGGTTCAGCTAATTTGGCCTGGTATAGCTGGCTTGATAAAAAGCCAAATGCCGGAGACAACTTTTATCGCATAAGGGCAGTGCAGGCAGATGGCCAATCATTTTTAAGCAAAGTTGTTTTGGTAAAAATGGAAGGACAAACACCAGAGATAAAAGTATTTCCAAACCCAATAAAAGGCCAGCGGATTAATCTGCACATAAGCAACCTGCAAAACGGCCGATACCATGTAGTGGTAAATAATTTCAATGGGCAGAAAGTAGTGAGCCGGCTTATTGAATATAACGGCGGACCTGCTATATACGAGATACAAATGAACAGTAAATTGCCCGCAGGTATTTATTATTTACAACTGGTAAACAATACTGCCGCTTACAACCTGGCAATCATTATCCCATAAAATTTATTATTTAAAAAGGAGTACAATTAATGGAAGCTATTGATCAAATAAGTTAAAAACACCTTATAAAAAAAAACCAAAAGAGGCTGCCGGCAGGGCAGCCTCTTTTGGTTAATGCATGTAAAAAAAAGTATACAGATAAAATAAAATTATTGATCTATCGTTTTAGTACAATTCCCATTAGAAGGTTTCCGAAAATGGGAAAAGGAAGAATGATTAAAATGAACCGGTATACAAAAATGGTATTATCATCAGTACTGATGTTGGCAGGCTATTGCAGCTATGCCCAAACGCCTACTGATTCCTTACCTGGCGATCCCGGAGCAATTTCATTATCAACTTACCAGAATATGCATTTTGGTTCGTTTACACAGGGTGCAGGTGGCGGCTCCATTTTGCTTTCCAATACCGGCACCCGGTCCTCCTCGGGAACTGTAACCTTATTAAACCTGGGCATATTATATTATCATGCAATTTTTGAAATTGAAGCGCCGCAAAATTCACTGCTTTCTATAACAACAGAAACCAGCACCACATTAAGTGGAAGTAACGGAGGTACCATGACCCTTAATTTAGGTAGCCCAAGTATTGCTTCGCCATTTTTAACTACAATACCTCCACCCGGGCGAACACAGTTGCGCATAGGTGGAACCCTCAGTGTTGGTAATGTAATATCATCACCCCCTGGCACCTATACAGGGTCATTTTATATAACAATAAACAACGAATAGTATCGTGTTAAAAATTTCAGTCTCCTTAAAATGAAGCGTGCCACCGCACATATAAAATTTATTAGCAGTAACCTCAATGGTATTTGCAGGCTGGCGGCAGCATTTATATTGGCCACGTTTTTTTTACAGGCCTCCGCCTTTAATGAAGATGATTATGGTTATGAAGAAGTATCCATTATGCTTACCGTAGCCCGGATTGGCAGCATTGAAATTCCGGCAATTATTTATAATGAAGAGGTCTATTTACCGGTTAAAGATTTATTCGATTTTTTGAGGATTAAAAATAGTGTGAAAGGAAACTTAGACTCCATCCAGGGATTTTTCATTAACCAGGATGCACCGTTTTTAATTGATAAAGTAAACAACCGAATTATACACAACGGAAAAGTGACACAGCTAAATTCATTGGATATTGTACGTACAGAAACTAATTTATACCTGAAATCAGCTTACTTTAAACATGTTTTTGACCTGGATTGCGTTTTTAATTTTCGAAGCCTGTCGGTTACCTTAACCACAAAGCTCGACCTGCCGGCTATACGTGAACTGCAACAGGAGCAAATGCGAAAAAATATCGGTCACCTTAAAGGTGAAAAAAAAGCAGACACTACAATCAGCAAAATGTTTACCCTGTTTAATATTAGCATGGCCGACTGGGGTATTACTGCTACGCAGGAAACAATGAACCGCAGTAATGTAAAATTGAACCTGGGCCTTGGAGGAATTATTGTGGGAGGAGAAGCAAGTGCATTACTAAATTTTAACAATAATCCATTACAAGGTAAACAGCAGCAGTTTTACCGCTGGCGTTATGTAAATAATCATAATAATTTAATAAAGCAGGTAACTGCCGGCAAAGTGTTTACGCAATCACTATCCAGCCTTAATGCACCCATTACCGGCATTCAGTTAACCAACACAGCTACCACCTACCGCAAGTCGTTTGGCACGTATACATTAAGCCATAAAACAGAACCAGGATGGACCGTAGAGCTGTATGTAAATAGTGTGCTGGTAAATTATACAAGGGCAGATGCCTCTGGTTTTTTTACGTTTGAAGTACCCATTGTTTATGGCAGTTCGAGTGTAAAGCTTAGATATTATAGCCCTTACGGCGAAGAAAAAGTTACAGAACAGGTAATGAACATCCCTTTTAACTTTATGGCCTTACACCAGTTTGAATATAATTTTACGGCGGGCCTGGTGAGTGATGAAAATAAGAGCAGGTTTTCGCAGTTGAACCTGAATTATGGCTTAAGCAGGCATATAACTCTTGGGGCAGGAATAGAATACCTTTCTTCTCCGGCGAAGCCGCAATTCATGCCTTTTATAAATACATCGGTAAGGTTATCCACTAATCTGTTAGCATCGGCAGAGCACACGGTGAATGTGAGATCCAAAGCAACTCTAAATTACAGGTTGCCTTCAAACCTGCAGGTTGATATTGGTTATACAAGGTTTGATAAAGATCAGAACGTTATTATGACCAATAACCTTGAAGAGAAAAGGGCCACTTTATCATTCCCTTTTCATACCCGGAATTATGCAGGCTTTACACGGTTTGTACTAAACCAGGTTATTTACCACGGAGCAAAAGACATGGAGCGTAGAAAAAGAACCTCTGCTGAATTACTCCTTTCTTCAGTTTATAAGGGCATCAGTTCAAACCTTACTTCCAGCGCCATTTTTAATTCCAGTCAACTCTCAGAAATCATCAGCAACCTTTCCTCCACTTTTAGAATTGATGGAAAGACGAGGTTTACACCACAGGTTCAATATGAGTTCAGGAAGAAAAATTTCAGTACGGTAAAAGGTGAGCTTGAAAGATCATTATTCAGTCGTGGTTTTTTAAACCTGACTTATGAAAAGGACATGATTAATAATTTATTTGCAGCCTCAATTGGCTTTAGATATAATTTTTCTTTTGGTCAGACTTCTGCCTCAAAGAGGCACAGCACTAATGGCTCTTCCTATATGCAATCTGCCCGTGGCAGTATAATTTATGACCATAAAACCGGTTATATCAATACATCAAATCAATCAAATGTTGGAAGAGGCGGGCTGATACTTGTTGCTTTCCTGGATATTAATAATAATGGCAAACGTGATAAAAATGAGCCAAAAGCAGAGGGATTAAGAATGGCGGTAACAGGAAACCGTACACAAAAAAATGGTAACGATACAACAATAAGAATTTCAGGTCTTGAAGCTTATAATAACTACATTATTGAACTTGACAAAAATAGCTTCGACAATATTGCATGGCAAATTAAAAAACCCACTATCAGTATAATTATTGAGCCTAATTACTTCAGGTTAATTGAAGTGCCTGTTTCAATTGTAGCTGAAGTATCGGGTACCGTTTACATGGATAACCGTATTGAATTGGTAGGAATAGGTAGGATTATTATAAATATTTATGATGAAAATTTAAAGCTGGTTGCAAAAACACTTTCAGAAGGAGATGGATATTTTAGTTATGTAGGTTTGTCTGCGGGTACCTACACAGCCCGCATTGATGAAGCCCAGTTAAGTAAGCTTCAAATGTCTTCGTCTCCGGCATTATCCTTTACTATACATCAAAATAAAGAAGGTGATATAAGAGAAGGACTTGAATTCAGGCTGAATAACATGGAAGTAAAAAAATAATATTATGAGACGCTTTAATGAGAAGATAATTGAGCGTTTGTTATTTAGTGTTTCCTAAAGTTCTAAAGCAGATCACTCATAGTAGCAGTTTAATCCGGAGCTGAAAATGGTTGTTTAGAAGTAGAAAAATTTCCTAATTAATTTATTAAAAAAACAATTTTCAGATATTAAAGACGTTTAGGAATAAATCAAATCAAAAAAAATCCAATCAAATGAAAAAAATGACAAAAGCCATCGCCGCAGCAATTGTAATTGCCGGCTTCGCAACAAATGTAAATGCACAATCAACTGATTTTGCATCGGCAACTGCTACCCTTGTAGCGCCCATTTCAATCACTAAACAAGTTGATATGAACTTCGGTCAGCTTGCAGCCAGTGGAACAGCGGGAACGGTAGTTTTAGATTACGCCAGTGCTGTAACAAGAACAGGTGGTGTTAAGCTGCTTAGCAGCACCGCAGTAAGAACTGCAGAGTTTTTAGTTCAGGGAGAAGGCACACAAGGTTTCAGTATCACTTACCCGGCTTCTGTTATACTCACAGGGTCAGTTTCAGGAACTTTAACAGTTGACGGAATTACCTGCGATGCTGCAAATGCAAGTGTACTGATTGCCGGTGCAAAAACACTGAAAGTAAAAGCCACTTTACAAGTACCTGCCAATGCTGTTGCGGGAGTTTATACCAATAATACAGGTGTGGTTGCAACCGGTTTGTATGTTACTGTAAATTATAATTAATAGTAAACACTTTATAAAAACGCTGCTATATGGCAGCGTATTTTTCTCTTTTTTTAAAGAAAATAAGATGCAAAAGATGAACGGGGATAATAACACAGCAAGAAAAAAAAGACAGATAAAAATATTGTACCCAGTTTTATTTATGTTGATGGTCGGGTGTTCGATAAGGTCGGTGGCTCAGGGCGATTTATTAATTTTTCCTAAAAGGCTGGTTTTTGATGGCCCTAAAAAAACGCAGGAATTAAACCTGGCCAACACCGGCAAAGACACCGCACGTTATCTTATTTCTGTGGTTCAGATAAGGATGAATGAAGATGGAAAATTTGAAAATATCACACTGCCAGATTCGGGGCAGAATTTTGCTGATAAGTATTTCAGATTTTTCCCCAGGAGCGTAATACTGGCACCTAATGAGGCTCAAATGGTTAAGGTTCAACTGGTAAAAATAAATGAAATGCTGCCGGGTGAGTATCGTTCGCATATATACTTCAGGGCCGAACGGGAGAAAAAACCTTTGGGAGAAGATGATACAAGAAGAGATACTACTGCTATTTCAGTAAACCTTACTCCAGTATTTGGCATCTCTATTCCATTAATTATTAAAGTGGGTGAATCCAATACAAAAATCACTTTTTCTGATATTAGCCTGTTGAAAGTTAACGATACACTTCCTGCGCTTAGTGTAAAATTTAACCGCACCGGTAACATGTCGGTATATGGCGATATCTCAGTTGATCATGTTTCGCCTGAGGGCAAAATAAGCCATGCTGGAACGATACAGGGAGTGGCAGTTTATACGCCAACAGCAGCAAGAAACTTTACTATTTTGCTTGATAAAAAGTCGGGCATTAATTATCAGCAAGGAAAGCTTAACCTCGCCTATTCCGATCAGTCTCCAAAAAAAGTAATTCTGGCCGAAAAGCAGATTATCCTTACAAATTCATTGGAAATTATGGCCAGCCTGCAATAAAAGACACCGCGTAAAACTGATTTAATTACTCATTGCTTTTTTCATATCACGGCCAGCTTCAGGCATTAAGCATTTAATTAAAATTAACGGTAACTATAAGCGGGGTAGAAGATAAATAACTTCCTCCCACAGGTAATTTATCTGTTTTAATGTTTGCTTCAATAATGAATGCACGTTTATTCTGATCATTGGAAATCACTTTTGGCGGCGCAATATTAAAGCCGGCAAATATCAAAGTTTCCTCCCCATTCTTTCTTTTACCGGTAATAGCTTCAGTGGGCAGGCTTATAGCATATTCACAATTGCAGGCGCCAATATCAAAGGACAATACTTCAATCCTGGTAAAAGCTGATTTACCTACTTTACTCACCTTTCTACTACCCATTAAATTAGGTTCCGACAAAAGATTTATTACAAAATAATCGGTCTTGTTAACTGTTACTGATGCCATATTATCCAGCGATTGAATAGTGGCACTAACGGATGCACCCGCTCTGTCCTGGGCATTTGAGTGTAAGGCAATATTGACGAATAATAAAAAAACAATGGCCGGTTTCAACATATTTATACCGGTTCTCCTTTTATCAATATTGGATATTTGTTGTAGAAGTAAAAAAGTAAATTTTAGTTGCAAAGCCATTCTGTTTGCCTGAGGATTATACATTGTTTTGGGGCATACCGGCACCTTTGCCGTAATTAGTACCATAATCGGTACCGATGGTGTGGCAATCTATGGTTACCGGCACTACTTTAGAACCGGGTCCGTTAAGCGTGGCAATTAAAGGATCGCTGCAAAAATCACCTGCCTCCTACCAGTACTAAAGATGAAACAGGTGCTGTTCTGGAATTGCCCTGGTAAATTCTATAACCAACCACATTGTCAGGGCAATTAGGCTGACCATCCATCGATGTAAGCAAAACACTAAACCAATCAAAATAAGCAGGCGTGGTAAAGGTGTGCCAGGTGCTTTTTGTAAAGTCTTTAAACGAGCTATTGGGCTGGCAGTTTTCGGCGGCATTATCAATGCTCTGGCAGCTAACTTCAAAATCCACCGCGCTGGTTTTGTTACTGTTTATGGTGGAAAATTGGTAAGCAGTAGCAGGTTTATCGTAAGCTGCCGGGTTGGGTTCTGCTGTTTCAACAGTAATAAAAACAGGTCCGTTTGCAGCATTGTTGCCTGTAACCTGCACCAGGTAATCCCCTGCATCCACACAAGGGTGAAACGTGTTACCAAAGGTTTCAATGGGGCTAAGTTTTGTACTTATTTACGCATCGCCGGGCAAACAAGTGTTGGTTTTATACACTGCAAAACCAACATTACCCGCCTGTATGGTGCTACCCGGCTGGCTAAGGTTTACCCTTATACTGCGGTGGGTAGGCAAACTAAATTTATACCAAATGCTTTTTTTGTTAATGCCACTAACTGTAATGGAAGGAGCAAAGGTTTCGCCGGTTTGCAGCGTACCCAAAGTAAGATCATACTGTGTACTTGTAAAAATACCAAGACCAAATCCTCCTCCAGAAAGTGTTACGGAACTTGCATTGTTGCAATTATCATTTGCAGGTTGGGCAAAGGTTATTTCACTACAAAAACAAATAATGCTAAATAAGAGCAGCAAGCTTTTACATTGCGAATGAAACACGCAAAGGATGTTCTTCATTAAATCGGGTTATGCAGTAATAGTTAAGGCAAATTGGAAATTACATGATTTTATAAGGCAGTTCTTTTTCGTTTGGTTTTTTCAAAATCAAGTTTTTCGATAGCAGATAACTAAACATCAACAAGATTTCTATCAGTAGAATATTTGAAAAGTGGGGGGAATGTATCACGAAGACAAATCAAATAGCAAGGTTGCATTTATAAGTGCAACTTTTTTTGCAATTCATTCTATGTAAATTAAGATGCAATATGCACTTGCAGAGAAATTACATGACATCAACGCTCCATTGCTGCCATACGCATTTCTTTGGCCACAGTTACACCCACGTATTTTTCAATACGATGATGAATGATATAAATTACCGGAGTGAGTATAAGCGCCATGGTAAACTTGTACAGGTAGTTTACTATGCAAATGGCAAGCACTAATTGCCAGCTCCACCCCTTTCCTATTTTAAACGCTATAAACAATACTATAAAACTGTCTACAAATTGAGAAACCACAGTTGAGCCGGTGGCCCTAAGCCAAATAAATTTTTCGCCTGTGGCTCTTTTTATTTTATGAAAGACGGTAACATCTACCAATTGACTTACAAGGAATGCAGATAGGCTACCAAAGATGATCCACATGCCCTGACCGAAAATGGAGCCGAAAGCATCGTTCATGTTCGGAACGTTGTTTTGCGTTCCGGAGCCGATCCAAAAATCGGCAGG
>JANPPB010000751.1:0-7796 GCA_031428295.1 Segetibacter sp.
TTGCGTATGTTTTGAATAATACGGCCGGGCATAGCACCAATGTAGGTTTTACGGTGACCTCTAATTTCGCTCTCGTCGTGCAGGCCACCTAAACTTACCCGTACATATTTGCGTGAAACTGCATTGGCAATGCTGCGGCCCAAAGAGGTTTTACCAATACCAGGAGGACCAATAAAACAAAGGATCGGGCTTTTCATGTCACCCTTTAATTTCAATACAGCCAGGTACTCCAGTATGCGTTCTTTTATTTTGGTCATACCATAATGGTCGTTGTCCAAAACTTCCTTAGCCTTTTTAAGATCATAGCTATCCTGCGTATAATCCTCCCATGGCAGGTCCAGCATCAGGTCCAGGTGATTGTAAACAACTGAATAATCAGGTGTGCTGGGGTGCATACGCTCCAGCTTTTCAATACCGTTTTTAAACATGGTTTTGGCAGCCACCGACCATTTTTTTACCTCAGCTTTTTTCTTCATTTCGGCCAGCTCCCGATCGTTGATGTCGCCACCCAGTTCTTCCTTTATACTTTTTAACTGCTGCTGCAAAAAGTATTCGCGTTGCTGCTTGTCCAGCTCTGTACGCGTTTTATTGGTTACTTTATTTTTTAGCTCAGCAAACTGAAGTTCCTTTTGTAATATCTGCATCAACTCTTCAGACCTCTCCTTTACATCGTCAATCTCCAATAAGCGTTGTTTTTCTCCCAGGTCGCTATTGAGATTGCTACTAACAAAATTTATCAGGAACGAAGGATTCTCTATATTCTTTAAGATGATGGATGCCTCCGTTGGTAAGTTGGGCGACATTTGTACAATCTGCGACGCGAGGTCTTTGATGTTGCTTACATAAGCTGCAAAATCATCATCATCAGGTATAATATCTTCGTTAATTAATTTTACAGTGGCTTTAAAATAAGGGTCTTCAGTAGTAATTTTTATTAGCTTAAACCGCTTTTTACCTTGTATAATTATGGTAGTGCCCCCATCGGGCATTTTAATAAGTTTTATAATTTTAGCAATCGTACCAATGCTACACAGGTCCTTCACTTCAGGATCTTCAATGGTGCTGTCAATCTGAGCTAAAACACCTATAAGTTTGTTTGATTTATAAGCATCGTTTACGGCTTTTATGCTTTTATCGCGGCCCACGGTTATTGGCAAAACAACGCCCGGAAAAAGCACCGTGTTTCGCAACGGTAGAATAGGAAGATCGTCAGGAACTTCAGTTATTTTATCCTGTTCATTTTCATTTTCATTTAACGGAATTATGGGTATAAAATCGGTATCATCATCCTGACTGAATAAAATATTGTTCAAATACATAGTTTTCTTTTAATGGACAAAATGTCACAGCCTGGAACCCGTAACAGTTTTTTGGAGTGCAAACTTACTAAGTTCAACATTAATGCCATAAGCCTTATTTTGATGAGTACCATACAAAGTGGCATAAAAACAAACACCCCCGTATATGGAGGGTGTTTAAAAATAAATGCAAGAAGAATATTTATAAACTAAGGCCTAACCCTAGTTGAACCTGCTGGCTCTTCCATTGATCCTTATTGTCAATATCGTTCAGATTATTCAGTCCAATATTGTAACGACCATAAATTCTAAATGAGCTTATGTTAATTGTTGCACCGGCAACTGCTGATAGATCACCACTTTTAAATGCAGCCTTACCATTATCGAGCAAGTTTTCCTTGTCATTAATCAGTATCCCAAACTGTGGACCAAGGTTGAGGGAAAGGAACGGACTTATATTGTACTTCAACAAAACAGGAATTGACAAGTATTTCAAATCAATATTGGATGGGTTCATGTTGTTCTGATTATATATCTCATTAAATCCTGATGCTCTTTTGGTATTAACCTGGTTAAAAAGTACTTCGGGCTGGATACCAAATTTTTTGGTTAATCCAATTTCGCTAAAAGCACCAACATGATAGCCAAGGTCGTAACCGTCTTTAAAAGACTGGCCGGTAACCTTGTTTAAATTGGCACCCAGCTTTACACCGAATTTAATGCCTTGTGCCTGTAGGGTTGAAAGGGTTGCGATAACCGCAGCGGTTAGCAGGAGGAGTTTTTTCATTTGATTTTGATTTAAGTTCATCCAATTCAATCTTCATGCCAAACTCATTAATAAACAGCTCATTGTTAGTTCTATTTTTTGGAAAATATTATCCTTGATAAATGACTTAAATCCTTCTTACATAAAATCATTCTGTCTGCAAATGAATTGTAAGCGCCATTTCAGCTTAAGGTTATAACTGAAATTTCGGGCATAATGCCTATCCTGCCGGGATAACCTATAAAACCAAAACCAGGGTTAACATACAGTTTTTGATTACCCTTGGTATATAAGCCCGCCCATTGCTTATACACCCATTGTACAGGGCTCCATTTAAAGTAAGGATTTTCTATTCCAAACTGCATTCCATGCGTGTGTCCTGAGAGAGTAAGATCTATGTCGTTATATTGGGTTCTTACCTGTGCGTCCCAATGGCTTGGATCGTGGCTCATTAAAATTTTAAAAGAAAATTTTTCCGTTCCGGTATAAGCAAGATCCATGCGGCCATGTTTTGGAAAACGTGCTTTGGCGCTCCAGTTTTCAATACCTAACAAGCCAATGGCCTCCCCATTTTTTTCAAGCGCAACATGTTCATTCATTAAAAGCTTCCAGCCCATATCGGCATGTACCTGTTTAAGCCGGTTTAAATTTTCAACCTTAGCTGCAGGCGTTTCCCACGAAACATAATCACCATAATCATGGTTGCCCAAAGTGCTAAAGATGCCCAGGGGAGCATTTAGTTTTTCAAAAACATCCTTATAATCGTCCATCTCATCCGAACGATCATTTACCAGGTCGCCGGTAAAAAGAATGAGATCCGGTTTCTCCAGTAAAATTTTATCTATCCCCTTTTTCACTCCTTCTTTATTGGTAAAACTTCCGGAATGTATATCGCTGATATGTACAATTTTTAATCCCTTGAAAGCAGCAGGGAGATTATTGAAAGCAAGATTAATACGTTTAACCTGGTAATTGTACTTATTGCTGAAGCCGTATACAAGCGTAGCAAATAAAGTTCCTCCAACGCTTACGCCTAACCAACTTAAAAATGCAGAGCGACTTATAAAGTTACCTTCTGTTGAAAACTGGGCACCCATTTGAGGTAATACTTTTCCGATAATCCACATGGCCCCCCGCCTTAAATCATCAACCAGGAAAAATAAAGAAGCAACCAGTTTTGCAATAAATAACCCAATGATTGTAGCAAAAATATAGGTACGGGCACTTTTTGGCCATGATTCATAATTAATGTATGGCATAAAAATTAAAAAGCCGGTAACCAGCAATGATAGGCCCCAATAAATTCCATAAATAAACAAGCGGGTTTTTTCGTTGGCTCCACTGGCCAAAGTCTTTACTACCTGAAATACATAAAAGTCCAGCAACAAAATACAGACTACAATTATCCACCAACCCGAACGGTTACGCATACGTTTAACTATTTACAGTAAAAATAATAACAAAGGCCCTAACACCTTTTTAAATGCAATGTTGAAAAGTAGCGCCTTACTCCTAAGCCTAAAACAATAATATTGCAGGTTGAAACTGTATTTTTACCGACCGATTTTTTTGAGTAAAAAAGAAGCAAAAAAAAGCATTGCAGTGTACGGGATCAATTGTAATAAAGATTGATATATTAGGGAACTGGCAGGTGAATTGAATTGCTTGCGGAAACTATGAGTGAACAATCATTAATTTCTTGAACTTACAAATATGAAACTTACTTATTACGGACAATCTTGCTTTGCAGTTGAAATTAAAGGACAGAAAATATTATTCGATCCTTTTATTACGCCAAACCCGTTAGCTAAAAACGTAGACATTGATAAGATTGAGGCTGATTTTATTTTTGTAACCCATGGCCATGCCGACCATATTGCTGATTGTGTTGCTATTGCAAAACGCACAAATGCTGTGGTAGTTAGCAGTTTTGAGGTGATTAACTGGCTGGAGAATAAAGGTGTAACCAATACCCATTCTATGAACACGGGCGGATGCCACCTGTTTAAGTTTGGAAAGGTAAAATGTGTAGTGGCACAACACAGCAGCAGCATGCCTGATGGATCGTATGGCGGAAACCCAATGGGCTTTGTATTTATGACGGAAGAAAGAAATTTTTACTACAGCGGCGATACAGCTCTTACACTGGATATGCAACTAATACCCCGATGGACCGATCTGAATTTTTCTATCCTACCCATTGGTGATAATTATACCATGAACGTTGAGGATGCTATTCATGCAGCAGAATTTGTAAAGTGCCACGTTGTTATTGGTGTGCATTACAACACCTTTGATTTGATTAAGATAGATAACCAAAAAGCCCACGAAGATTTTAAGGCTGCCGGAAAAACCTTACTATTGCCAGAAATTGGCGAAACAATTACTTTGTAATTAAGGTAACGGGGGAATTTACTTAGTCTAAAATCAGGATTAAATACCCTAAAAATGTTTCGAAGTTGAATGAAAGTGAGTTCGGTATTTTGAATATAAAAAAGATAATTGAACATACATGGGCAGAATTATTGGAGTGGCAAATCAAAAAGGCGGAGTTGGCAAAACTACTACAGCCATTAACCTGGCAGCAAGTTTTGCAGTGCTTGAATATAAAACGTTACTGGTTGATGCCGATCCGCAGGCAAACAGCACAACCGGTGTTGGCTTCGATTTGCATAATATTACCAGCAGCCTTTACGACTGTATGGTTAACAATGCTACATCGCAGGAGATTATATTAAAAACCGACATCCCTAACCTGGATGTCATCCCGTCGCATATTGATTTGGTAGGCGCTGAAATTGAAATGATCAATTACCCAAACCGGGAGTTGGTTATGAAGAGTCTGTTGGAAACACTCAAAGCCCAGTACGATTTTATTGTAATTGATTGCTCTCCCTCTCTTGGATTGATAACTGTAAATGCTTTGGTTGCCAGCGACAGTGTAATTGTACCCGTACAGTGCGAATTTTTTGCCCTTGAAGGATTGGGAAAATTGCTGAATACTATAAAGATTGTTCAAAACAGGTTAAACCCCGAGTTACAGATTGAAGGTATATTAATGACCATGTATGATGGTCGCTTAAGATTGTGTAACCAGGTGGTAAACGAGGTAAGAAGGCATTTTGATGAAATGGTTTTTAGTACCATCATCCATAGAAACACAAGGCTAAGTGAAGCGCCAAGCTTTGGCAAGCCCGTTATTTTGTACGACAGCGATAGTAAAGGAGCCGTTAATTACCTTAACCTGGCCAAGGAGGTGTTACAGAAAAACGACCTGACTAAAATTAAGCAGGAAGAAAGAATACTTGATTAAAGGAACTAAAACCAAAAGTGTATTAATATCCTGCCCTTCTTAAAGCCTGCTTAACCTTAACCCAACCTTATAAAACTGGGAAACGCACATACATGAACACAGCAAATAAAAAAGATGCTTTAGGCAAAGGCATACGCAGCCTGTTGCAGAATATTGATTCCGATCTTAAGACCACGGCCGGCACTTTAAAGCCGCCAGTGATGGAAACAGTAACCGGCATTAACAGGTTAAAGCTGGAAAGCATTAGCATAAATCCCAAACAACCCCGACGTGATTTTGATGAACAAGGCCTGAACGAATTGGCTGCATCATTAAAAATGCACGACATTATTCAGCCCATAACGGTACGCCAGCTAAGCCCCGGCAAATACCAGTTAATTAGTGGAGAACGCAGGTTACGTGCTGCAAAAATTGCCGGTTTAAAAGATATTCCCGCATACATACGGCAGGCAAACGACCAGCAATTGCTGGAATTGGCATTACTGGAAAACTTGCAGCGTGAAGATTTAAATGCAATAGAAATTTCGCTGAGTTATAAACGAATGATGGAAGAATTGGGTTACAACCAGGAGCAGGTAGCCGAACGGATGGGTAAAGAAAGAAGCACGATTACCAACTACATCAGGCTTTTAAAATTACCACCCGATATACAGTTAGCAGTAAGAAATGGCAACATTAGTATGGGTCATGCAAGAGCTTTGATAAATGTTGACCTGATAGATAAACAACTATACATTTTTAATGAGGTAAAAGAAAAAGGTTTAAGTGTAAGGGCAACTGAGGAGTTGGTTAGAAGGGTATATAGAAATGATGATGAGCCTGTTAAATCTTCCGTAAAGTCAACCCTGCCACCGGCCTACAAACGTATTGAAGATAACTTAGCATCATATTTTTCAACCAAAGTAAGGTTGGCACATTCAAAAAAAGGTTCGGGCAGCATTAGCATAGATTATTACTCTTTACAGGAGTTAAATAAAATACTCGAACAAATGAATGTTTCGGCCAGTTAGGATTTATGAAGGGCAAACCATTTATTTTTCTTTTAAGTTTAATGCTGGCTACCTTTCTTGCAGGTGCCCAAATACGCCCAACCAATCCACAGCCGATAACAGGCACCTCAAAAACAAGTGCTGTAAAAATTGGAGCTGATACATTACGTTCCGACACTACTTTAAAACCCGTTCACAGTCCACGCAAAGCAACTTTACGCTCTGCATTAATACCCGGCTGGGGCCAGGCATATAACAAACAATATTGGAAAATACCCCTGGTGTATGCCGTTGTTGGTATACCTGCCGGAACTTATTTTTACAATAATAGCTGGTATAAAAAAAGTAAAGTTGCCTACGAAATTCGTTTAGCTAAGGATACAGCAAGTTTTCCTTCAATCGTACCAAAACTCCAGGTTTTGTCAACTGAATCTTTGCGGTTCTACCGTAATGAATTCAGGCGCAGCCGCGATTATTCTATTTTATATACATTGCTTGCCTGGGGTTTAACTGTGGTTGATGCAACTGTATCAGGCCATTTAAAAGAGTTTGATGTTAGCGATGATCTTTCGTTAAAAATTAATCCAATGGTTCAACCCGGCTCAAACATAAAAGGCCTGAGTATGATTCTTGCTTTTAAGTCTCCCTCTCATAAAATGCTGCAGGTTAAATAACTTTACCCGCTTTAATACGAATCAACACTAATATTGGTAACATGAAAATTGCTCTGATAGGTTATGGTAAAATGGGTAAGGCCATCGAAACAATTGCTTTGCAAAAAGGGCACGAAATTGTTTTAAAAATTGACCTGGATAATGCCCATGAATTATCGAAAGACTTTTTAGGCAAGGCTGAGGTTGCCATTGAGTTTACAGGTCCGTTAAGTGCGGTAGAGAATATAAAAAAATGTATTGATGCAGGCACGCCGGTTGTTAGTGGTTCAACAGGTTGGTTAGAGCGCTGGAACGAGGTAGATAGCTACTGTACACAAAACAATGGAAGCATGTTGTATGCCAGTAACTACAGCATTGGAGTTAATTTATTTTTCGAACTGAATAAGTACCTGGCAAAATTGATGGAGCCATATGGAGACTACGATGTGCAGATGGAAGAAGTACATCATACTCAAAAGAAAGATGCCCCAAGCGGTACTGCTATTACTTTGGCTGAACAGGTGTTGGAATTTGTGGGGCGCAAAAAATCGTGGGTAAACCAGCACACTGGTACCGCGGATGAATTACAAATTATTAGTGAGAGAATAGACCCGGCTCCGGGTACGCATAAAATAAAGTACACTTCGGCTATCGACGATATTGAAATTATTCACACGGCTCACAACCGGGTTGGTTTTGCAGGTGGTGCGGTGTTAGCCGCAGAGTTTTTAGCAGGCAAAAAAGGAATTTATTCAATGAAAGATGTGCTGGGTTTAT
>JANPPB010000752.1:0-6465 GCA_031428295.1 Segetibacter sp.
GCCTTTAAAGCGGGTGTTAAACTCTTTCCAAATGGCTGGCCAGTTAAGGTCTTTGCCCTGGCGTAACTGGTCAGTAAGCATCATAATCATTGGCTGATTAATAGTTCCACTACCAACTTGTTTACTGGCTATAATATGGGCGTATGGGCATATCTCCAATACGTCGTGCAAATTGTGATAACCACCACAACTACCCAGCAGAACAACCTTTGCCGAAGGCGCCAATTGTTGAATGGTATATTTTACAAAATAGCTGTGACCCCTATGTATAACTACTGTTGGATTAATGTGTTTTTCTAATAGGTAATTGCCCAGGCTTGCCTGCGCTTTTGCATCAAGATCTTTCTCGGAGTCCAGGGGCTTATTGGCGTATATGGTAACCGGAGTTCCGGTTGTTGAACTTACTTCAATCCATTCAGGCTTACTAACTATTTTCCAGTATTTGTTACTGTATGCCCCTATAAAATTTTTAAACACTGCATTTCCGTCCTTATCACCGTAAAAAAACTGTTGTACAATTATTCTTCCACTGGTGTCGCGTAACAGTGCTGATGGTACCTGGTACACTGGCGGTATACCATATTTCTCAGATATATTGATGTGGTTTGAAGAATCTATGCTAAGGAAAATATTATTCATGATGTCATAAATATTCGCTCCCCTGGTATCACCATTTTTTACAAGTTGATTGTAATTATTTTGAACTTCATTTAAGATAAGTTTTCTTAATCCTTCATCCGAAATACTTGCATACGAATCAGCCACATCCACTGCGTCTTCCAGGTTACCGGTACGCTCCAATCCATTAGCAAAGGCCTTCATTAATATCTGGGCATTCTCCATCGACATTCGCTTTAAAAAATCATCGAGTGTATTATAACCTGCAGCCATCTTTATAAACTTCTTAAAATAATTGAAGTTTACACTCATAAGTAAGCTATCGCTACCAGGGTTTTTCATCCGCTGAAAAATGCGGTCATATACTTTTAAATAACTACTTGTATATATTTCAGTTTCCCCCATCACACACAGGTAGTATAGCTCCTGGGGATTAAGTGGTTCCAATACCCGCATTCTTATATTATCAGGCGAGTCGTGCAAACCATTAATCACATTAATGTACAGGTCCATGGCCTTCTTTTTAAGCATACCAGTAAGGGTGTGCATTACCATAGGTGTATCCCGCTTACGCAACCTGTCAGCATATTCAATTTGCGTGTTTACCAGCAGCCTGTAATACTTATTATCATCTTTCAGTGCTGTCTGTACCTCCGCCATGGTTATTTTTCCCTTATACAAATTGTCGAGAAAAGGAAAATACAGGCGGCCCTCATTTATAAGTGCAAGCTTGCTAATCATCTTTACCAAAGGATCATTTACATTCTGAATCCTTTTTCCCAAAGGTGTATTGGTGGATTGTGCATACGTGTATACATCTTCCTGATTATGATAGGCCACCAGTTTTATAAGACTATCAGCAAAAGAAATATTAGGATTTGAAGTTAATATAGGAAGTATCCTGTCCGGATCTCTTTGACAAGCCTTTAAGACCAGCAGTTTATAAATCTCACTTTTATTAGGGGTATTCTGAAAGGGGTATGATTTCGAGACAATTTCACCTACTTCTATTTCATTATTGTTAATGACCGGAAGGATGGACTCCCCCTGTATATCCAACTTCATTGCCTGGCTGTAAGCAGTAATAAGATTGGGCAATTCAACGGCTTTTATACCTTTGTAACGAAAAGAATTTTCGAATGAAGCAAGAATTTCATTCAGGCCCCGAAGAAATTTTATTTTACCATTCACGTCTAATTTCGGGTCGGATTCTATTTGTACTTGTAATTCATCAACCTGTTTAAATAAACTATAGGTTAACTGTTGGTTCACCTCTTCATCAGTGCCCCAGGTAAATGATCCATCTTTTTTACGGTCCGAAGCATCAATGGATTGTTGACTTTGGTCGATGCGGTCATGAAATATTTGACGCATTAATGGAATCGGGGACTGTTGGCTCTCAACCACTGAAGAAATAAGCAGGGCCACAAAAGCTAAGTAAAGTTTTATCATGTAAAAGAGTCTTTTGCAAAAATACTACCAAACTATCATCATAGCTTTCAGTGGTGCTGTTAAGATTACCTTCGCGGAGGGTATTGTCATCTGGTTTACTTAACAATTTTATAATCACCTTTTTCGATATCAGGCTATGTATGAAATTATTTTTGTGTAAATAAATTGTTAATGGAAGCAGCCAAGAAAAAAGTTTTAATAGCGGATGACGAGCAGGATATACTGGAGATAATCAGTTATAACCTTACGAAAGAAGGATATGAGATTTACACTGCAAAAGATGGTATGGAAGCCATTGATAAGGCCAACCAGGTTAAACCCGATCTTATTATTTTAGATATAATGATGCCTAAAAAAACCGGCATCGAAGTTTGCGAAATCCTGCGGACCCAACCATCTTTTCACGATACGCTGATTATTTTTCTGACGGCGCTCAGCGATGAAGGCTCCCAGGTAAAAGGACTTGAACTTGGAGCAGATGATTACCTCAACAAGCCCATAAGTCCTAAAGTGTTGGTAAGCAGAGTAAATGCTATTTTCAGAAGACTACAAAAGGAGAACGATAAAGTGGTAAAAATTGGAAATGTTACCATAGACCCGATTAGATTTATGGTTACTATAGATGAAAAAGATTTTACGCTGGCTAAAAAAGAATTTGAATTATTATACCTGCTGGCATCAAGGCCGGGACGTGTGTTTTTACGCAACGAAATACTAAACCAGGTTTGGGGTTCAGAGGTGATTGTTGGAGACCGCACTATTGATGTTCATATTAGAAAGATCAGGCAAAAACTGGGTATTGACTGTGTTACAACCGTAAAAGGCGTTGGTTATAAGTTTGAATTATAAAAACAAGTTCATTACTGGCCGATATCGACTTCTATAAAGAATTCAATGGCTTACTTAAAAAGTGTTGCCGGATTTATAAATCAGTCATTGGGTAACTTTTTGTTTCATTTTTTGAGATGACACGTAATGCAGACAGTTATTTTTAGCTTTACCGTTATATGCTCATCACTAAAAATGTATCTCCTCAAAAACTATCTTTTCTTACTGCCCTTCTAATTGCAATACCTATAAGCATAGGTTACTATTTTCTGCATCCCGATTGGTTTATAACCTTTGTTGTGTTTGTATTGATTCTTTTTGGCTCGCATTTTCTCATCCAGTTTACAATGGAGCGGTTTATTTTTAGAAAGATCAAACTCATTTATAAATTCATCTATCAAACAAAAGCTACCAAAAGAGAAGAAACCTACTACAAGTACATTTTGCCTAAAAAAAGTATTGATGAGGTTAGGATAGATGTAGAAAACTGGGCTGAGCAAAGACAGGAAGAAATTGAATTGTTAAAAAAGAATGAGGCTTACCGTAAAGAGTTCCTGCAGAATCTCTCACACGAATTCAAAACCCCCATTTTTGCCATCCAGGGTTATGTTGACACTTTATTGGAAGGCGCTTTGAGCAATCCGGAGGTGAATATCAAGTTTTTAAAAAATGCCTCAAGAAATGTAGACCGGCTGGTTGCAATGGTGAATGATCTTGATGAAATTACCCGGCTTGAAAGTGGCGAACAACCCCTTAATAAAACGTTTTTTATTATTCAGGATTTAATTCGTGAGGTCTATGATTCTCTCTCTATAAAAACAGCGGAACAAAACATTAAGTGCAGCATAAAAAAGGGTTGTGAGCAACAATTAAATGTGATAGCTGACAAAGAAAAAATACGTCAGGTTATTATTAACCTGGTAAGTAATGCTACCAAATATGGCAAACGAAATGGCAATATTATTGCGAGTATATATAATACCGATGGCAAACATGTATTGGTAGAAATAAGCGACGATGGAATAGGTATTGCAGAAGAACACCTGCCACGAATTTTTGAACGTTTTTATCGCACCGACAGAGGCCGCAGCCGTTCAGTTGGGGGTACTGGTATTGGCCTTGCGATTTGCAAACATATTATTGAAGCTCATGGTCAAACCATACATGTTAGAAGCAAGCCTGACGTGGGGACTACTGTAGGCTTTACACTGGATACGCGTAAAGATTAAATCTACCATTTTGCTTGCTTATGCTCACCTTGTTTTGTTTATATAACCTCAATCGTTTATGTTTGCACCGGCAAGTCTTATACGACCAGCTCCTATTGAACTCCCCCAGGGCAGGAATGCAGCAAGGGTAAATGGTTGTAGCGGTGCGATGTAAGTAACTTGCCATTTTTTATGCCCCTTACTCAGGTAAAACGCCAGATTTCTTTTACCTAAAAACAAGAAGAACGAAAAATTTTACTTAAAAATTGAATACCCTTGATTAACTCAAACGGACATTGACATTGAGTGCTGCAAATGCCTTAATGTTTCTTTTTACTCTTTTTCCAACCCTCCATCACTTCTTGTTCTGTAGGTAAAGGAGGTTCGGTTAAATTCCTCTTCATATAAATAACAATAGTCTTTGTAACAGTTGGTTGTGCCTTAAGCGTGGCATGAACAAGCACTGTTTCTTTTGTATATGCAGAATCAATAATCAAACTATTACCCTCCCATTTGCCCGCTGAACTTTTAAAAATCAAATCGCCACCCATTAACGGCAGGTAAGAACCGTCTTTTAATTTACCAACAACATTTATGTAGTTGTGAATACCCTTTTTAAGGCTATCTGTATACAAATTGAAATAGATGCTATCTATTTTTTGAGCTTTACCTGCAATGCCACAACAAAGAAGAAATAAGGTAAAAAGGAGTGTAGAAATTTTTTTCATGGTCTTATGTAAAGCAATTATAAAACCAATATCCATAGCCTAATTAACAATGTAGTTGCTACATTGTTAAAATCCTATTCTACGGCTGTTTAGTGAGTTTATAGTAGCAGCACCTACCAGTTCGTCGTGCCTGCCCGCCAAGGACCGATAATAGAGCAATATGGTATAATCATTTTCCGTTTCCCAAAAATTACCATCCGTTTGCTCTGCTGACCCCGGAGCTTTGCGATTGCCCGCCTCCCTTGTTACAAAAGTGTAACTGTAATATCCTTGTTTTAGGAAAAGTGTTTTTTCATAAACGCCTTGCCCGGCATTATACGTCATAGCCGAAGTGTCGTTAGTATTATACATGTTAAACTCACCAACGAGGTACACCTTTTTGTTTACATAAGGTTGATTATTAGTAGGCACAAAAGTAAAATGAACCCGACCATAATCGCCCTGCCACCAGGGGTTGTCAGTATCAGTTGAGGCAATGTAATAATGACCATTAAAGTCTTTAAAGTTTATATACCGCTGGTTGCTGCGTTCCGCATCCGGCTCCACAAAAATGTCTGTATTGTTTCGATCGTATTCTGTTTTGGCTACATGATTACCTCTGAACCTGAAACTGCGTAGGTCCACCCATCTAAATTCTTTACCCGCAGGAAAAACAGCTTCATTTTCGGTGTTAAACTCCAACATATTACCTCTGATGAAAGTAGGTTTCAAGCCGGTAATGGCATTATCCCACCGGTTATTTTGTAATATCACCGCTTTAATTTGTTGCTGTGGGTTTACAATGTTCATTTGCGATTTGCTAACTGAAAATTGTACTTTCTGGTGCGTTCTAAAAAGTTCGGAGTTGAAGGGTTGTAATATCTGGGCGGCAATATCACTCACTCTTTCCACCACCAGCACCCTGCGTGTAAAAGCCAGCTTGCTGGTATCGCCATCCAGGTAAATTTTTAAAAGATAATTGCCGCTTTTTGTAGGCGTCGAATTTCTATCGGGCAAAATGGCCTGGTAATGTACATACCTGGTAAAGGCTATTGAGGATACACGGTATTGATTGAGCCTGACATTCGAAAAGCCTTTTATATAATCGAATGTGCTAAGGTTAGCCGGTGTCCAGTCGGCGTTACATAATTCGAAACCTGCATAAAAATTTTTAACCCTTCCGTCCAAATCATCAAAATGCAGCTCAAACTGGTCTGCCGAATTGAGTGTTAAAAGGGGATACGCCATTTGATCGCCGCGCATAAAAACCTTTACACCGCTAATGTTGGGCATTTTAATAACATCAACATTGCCCTGAGCAAAAGACACGGTGCTAAAAATCAATGCCAGCAAGGCTATCATCCATTTAGTCATCTATAATTTTTATGGAATTAAACGTACAACAAACATGCGACACTAATTGGTTTTGTTGTATTGAAATGGTCAGTGTAGTTTTGAAATTATCTAAAACCATGCCGTTTGAATGTAGCAGCCGTCATTGCACGAAGAATAGCTTTTAATTCGCAAAAGTCCTTTTCACGTTTTATAATACGGCTTGCTGTTGCTGCCACAACGCTGAGTGTTGCGGCTATGATTATTACCCTTGCATTTGTAAATGGATTTCAGCAAACTGTTAGCCAGAAGGTTTTTAG
>JANPPB010000753.1:0-1548 GCA_031428295.1 Segetibacter sp.
TGTATAATTCCTCAATGCTGGTGTTTGATATGTTGGCGGCCATTAATCTCTTTTGATGAAAGCCAAAATCGAGTATCTCACCAATCTCGTGCAATCGTCCTTTCAGTAAAGCTTCCTTCATCATCTTCGACTGCTCCTTTAATTGGTGCATGGCCTCAATGGATTTTTCGTTGCCCTGGGTTACATTTTTCTGCTGCTCTTTAATTATTGTAGCTGACTCCCTGCTGGTAGCTGTAAAGTATAAAACAAGGTTGTTCTCCAGTTCGTTCAGGTATTCTTGTTTAATGCGCAAAGGGTTTACGATTACTTTATCAGAATCATAAAATTCCATGAAATTGATACCGCCAAAAGCGGCAGCATATTGGTCTTGCCTGCCACCTGCTAACCCCAAATCATTCCGTTCAATATCGTATGCATAATGCGCCATGTCGTACTCGCCTAATGGCAGGCGCAACATCTCGGCAAAGGCACCAATAATGGCAACCACTAATGTTGATGAAGTACCCAATCCACTTCCTGCAGGAGCATCAACAAAAGTTGACAGCCTGAAGCCGGTTAAGGGAACACCATAATCTCTTTGAATACGGTTGTACACGCCTTTCAGCAAATCCAGTTTGCCATTAATGGGTAATTGGTTATTCCATTCGTAACGTTCTTCTTCTTTTCTATCCATAGCCACCAAAACAATGGCATTTTCTTCTATAGGTTCAATGGTAGCATAAGCAAATAGAGAGATGCTTGCATTTAAAATGGCGCCACCGTACCGGTCGCTATATGGGCTAACATAGGTGCCTCCACCGGCCAGGCCAATACGCAAGGGTGCCCTGCTTCTGTAAATCATAATAATTGTTTCTGAAATAATAATTGTTACACCAGCGAAGCAATGGCGCTTACCAGGTTGCTCCAACTGTATTTAACTTTTTCGGTACGAAGGTGTGGCAAAAAATGGTCTTCTCCTAATTGGTACAACTCCATTATTCCCTTAGCTATTGAGGCAGGATTTGGTTCTGCAACAAGACCGCATTTGCCGTGTGGTACCAGGTCGGGCAAGCCGCCTACATTGGTTACCAGCATGGGCTTTTCAAAGTGATACGCCAAAGGGGTTACGCCGCTTTGTGTTGCGTTGCGATAAGGCTGAATAACAAAATCTGCAGCACTTAAATAATATTTCACTTCGCTGTCAGCAATAAACTCCGTCCGTAGAATAAGGTGATCCTGCAGTTGGTATTTATTAATTAGGTCATCATATAATTTCCTGTCTTCGTAAAACTCGCCTGCTACTAATAGTTTAGGTATTTGTAAAGAAGGATTTTGCTGCTGCTGTATTTTTAAGATATGCATGGCTTCCAGCAATAAATCAAGCCCTTTGTACTGGCGGATGAACCCAAAGAATAAAATAATCCTTTCATTGGCTGGAAGCTGTAAATGTGTTCTGGCTGCTGTCTTTGAAAGAGCATTGCCAAAGTTATCGTACAAGGGATGAACCACTTGTTTTGCCGGCTTATTAGTAAACTGCCTGAGGTCTTTCATTACCTTCTCGCTCATGGT
>JANPPB010000754.1:0-3440 GCA_031428295.1 Segetibacter sp.
ATAAACTGCCAGGGCTATTAAAAAGGCGGGTATCAAATACAGCCTGCGAACCAGGTTTTTACCGGCTGGTTTTTGCCTGTAGTGTAAGGTTAGACAATCATTTACGATTGCTTCAGTTAGTTTAATATGGATGATCATGGGGGCATAACAATTTTAATTAAAAGCAATTTGCCTGGTTGAAGCTGAACTCCCTCTTCCAACATCTGGCCATATATTATTTTACCAGGAATTGGCAAATATTTTTAACGATACCCGGGCCTTCATAAACAAAGCCGGTCCACACCTGTACAAGACTTGCTCCCGCATTCAGTTGTTTTGAAGCATCTTCTCCCGTAAAAATGCCACCACTTGCAATAATTGGTAGCTTACCTGCAGTTTGCTGGTGAATGTATTTTACAATTTCAAGCGATCGTTTTGTAAGCGGCCTTCCGCTTAAACCTCCTGTACCTATCTTTTCAAGTTCAGATGCAGGCGTTAGCAACCCTTCGCGGCTAATGGTGGTATTGGTGGCAACAAGACCGCTCAACTTCATTTCAATAGCAAGTTCAATAATGTCGTCTACCTGCCCAATGGTAAGATCGGGCGCAATTTTTAGTAGCAAAGGTTTAGGCTTTATCTGGCCCTGATTAATGTTTTGAAGCTGGCCAAATATTTTTTGCAATGATGATTTCTCCTGCAACTCACGCAGGCCGGGTGTATTGGGCGAACTAACATTTATAACAAAATAATCTACACAATCAAAAAGCCCGAGGTAACATTTTTCGTAATCTTTCCAGGCATCTTCGTTGGGGGTTATCTTATTCTTGCCAATATTTCCCCCAACAATAATGTTGGTAGTACGTTGTCTTAACCGGTTGGCAATAACATCTACCCCATCATTATTAAAACCCATTCTATTAATGAGCGCTTTGTCTTTAGGCAACCGAAATAACCTGGGAGCTTCGTTGCCGGACTGTGGTAACGGCGTTATAGTTCCAATTTCAACAAAGCCAAACCCAAGTGTTTCAAGTTCTTTAAGATACAGCGCATTTTTATCGAACCCGGCTCCTAAACCCACAGGGTTAGGAAAATAAATGCCAAAATATTTTTTTTGAAGTTTGTGGTGCTCAAAGCGAAATTGTTGTTCTAACACCTCGTGTAAGTAAGGCCACTTATTCAACATTTGAAAAGTATTCATCGAAAAATGATGAACACCTTCCGCATCGAAATTGAATAGTAAATCGCGAAGAAGATGATACATATTGCTGCGAAGATATAGAGAACCTTATTTCTTGTAACGATTGCCACTGGCCGAAAGTTTTATAACTGACATGAAAATATTGAAAAACATTCTGTCAGCTAAGCATCTTTTAAATTCTAAAATTCACCATAATAAATAAGTATACAACCTTTTAAGCATACCAATTGTCCGTTACATTTACAACAATACCTGTTTGATATTAAACTGAATGAGAGAAGCTCAATTTTTAAAGCAAAATGCTGACAAATGGAAAACGTTTGAACAAGAAATCAGGCTTCCTCAGAATGCCGACTTGCTTGCCGACCGATTTATTGAGCTGACCGAGGATCTTTCTTACAGCAAAACCTTCTACCCAAAAAGTAACACTACGCGTTACCTGAACGGACTGGCGGCATTATTCCATCAAAATATATATAAGAATAAAAAAGAGAAAACAGAGCGCATCTGGAGTTTTTGGCAGTTTGAATTACCGTTTCTTTTTAAAAAGTATCATAGACAATTTGGTTGGGCGCTTGTGTTTTTCCTGGTGTTTTGTAGCATTGGTGCTTTGTCGGCGCACTATGATGAAAACTTTATCCGGATGATTTTAGGAGATGCTTATGTAAATATGACCAATGAAAATATTGAGAAAGGTCAGCCCTTTGGTGTATACAAAAGCATGGACTCCACCGCTATGTTTTTAATGATTGCTTACAACAATATAGGCGTGGCAATTGCAACATTTGTATTTGGAATTTTTTTTACCGTTGGTTCCGTACTTCAGCTATTTAAAAATGGCTTAATGCTCGGTTCGTTTGAATATTATTTTTTTTCGAAGGGTCTTGGATTTAAAAGTATCACGGTGGTTTTTCTGCATGGTACCTTAGAAATATGGGCAATTGTTATTGCCGGTGCTGCAGGTATGATACTAGGTAATAGCTTTCTTTTTCCTAAAACATTTAAACGGACGGTTTCTTTTTTGCAGGGTGCAAAAGATGGATTAAAAATATTGGTAGGCTTAGTGCCCATTTTTTTGTTGGCAGCCTTTATAGAAGGATACATAACCCGCTATGCAAATATGCCAATATGGAGCAGCTTATCTATTTTGATAGCAAGCATCACCTTTATTGTCTGGTACTTTATTATTTACCCCAACAGGTTACATAACAAAATAAACAAGGCTCATTCAACGCCTGATTCCGAAATAAAAAACAAAAACTTTAGTCAATGGCTGAACAAAAAATTGAGCTCAGAAAAGTGAGGGATTTTAGTGACAACTTAAATGACACTTTCCAGTTTATCAGGCAAAACTTAAAACCTTTATTGATAAGTTTTTTATGCATTGCCGGAGTGTTTATGTTACTGGCAGCCATTTATAGCGGCCTGTATCAAAAGGATACCGGAAACCTGCTCGAGCAAATTATGGGTACCGGCGGCATGAGAAACCGGTCGCCGTCCGAAGTCTTTAACGCCAACTTTTTTTTAGTGTTTCTTTTTGCATGGATGAATATTGTTGCCATGCAGGTGGTAGTAATTGCTTACATGAAATATTATGAGCAACATAACGGGGCAGCACCAACCATTGATGAAGTCTTTAAAATATTCAGATCATATTTTCCGGCCTTGCTTATTTATAGTTTAGTTATTGCCCTGGTTATGGCTGTTGGTTTGGCCTTTTGCATATTTCCCGGCATATATTTTATTGTTGCCCTCATGCCTTTCACATGCATTATTATGATAGAAGAGCTATCGTTTGGGGCTGCATTCTCAAGGTGCTTTGAGCTTATAAAAGACAATTTTTGGATCTCTTTTGGAATATACTTGCTGGTATACATTATCTACTCTTTCAGTGCCGGAATTATATCCGCAATTGTGGGGGCTGTTACAGGTGTATTGTATTATTTAACTACAAAAGACCTTAATACAACAGTAGATATCGTCAGTTCCATTCTAAACATTTTCTCCTTTTTGTTTTACATTATTTTTTACGTTTCGGTTGTGTTGCATTATTACAATTTAGCCGAAAGGAGAGATGGTGTGGGTATGATGAGAAAGCTGGATTCGATAGGGGAGCATACTGCCAATTTTGACAACATTCAAGAGCAGTATTAATGAAAGCCTGGCTATTTGTATGTTACTCTTTAATGTGCTTTGCAGCATCCGGCCAGCAATCGTTGCAAATGGATACAAGCGCTATTCAGCAACGCTCATTCAACAATTC
>JANPPB010000755.1:0-2510 GCA_031428295.1 Segetibacter sp.
GTCTTTGCAAGGCTGGAATGTTGCAGACCGAGTAGTTTAACCAAATGAAAATATTGCAGGGTTTCAATAACGTACGAAAATATCAAAACCCAAATAGCTGTTGCAACAACAGGAGTGTTAAGAAATGCTTTTACGGCGCAATAAATAAGCATTACCACTAAAACATCACCAACATAAGGACGAATTATAGGGTCATGTGCAAATATGGCAATCAAAATTTCAGTGACAAATAGTATAATGGCATATAAGAAATACCGGGGATTGAATTTGAGAAGGCTTTTCATAAGTAACCCTTGTAACGCCTCTTTTAATGTTTAAGTATAACTTCTATAGTTAGTCTCTAAGCTTCTTTTACATCAACATACCTGCTATAGTTTTAAAGCCGAGCCATGCCATAATAACCACGACCAACCAGCCTGCAACACTCATCCAAACAGGGTGGCGATAATTGTTTACAAGGCGCTTTTGGGTGACTGCTATCAATATAACCGCAAGCGCTATTGGCAGAATTAATCCATTGAGAGCACCTACGGTTACCAGCACTTTTACAGGCTGACCAATGGTTATAAAAACCATTGTCGAAAACACTATAAAGAAGGTAATCAGCAGGCGGTAATTTTTTTCGATCCATGGATGAAAGGTGCGCAAAAAAGATACGGATGTATAAGCCGAACCAATGACTGAAGTTATAGAAGCAGACCACATTACTATTCCAAAAAACCGGTAACCTAATTGGCCTGCAGCAGCACTAAAAACAGAGGCCGGCGGATTTGCCGGATCGATAACGGCACCCCCTGTTATAACACCCAACGCAGCTATAAACAGTGCCACCCGCATAACGGCTGTAATCACAATTCCGGTAACCGAACTCCTTGTTACAGCCGCAATATTTTCAGGACCTTTCACCCCTGCATCGAGTAGCTTGTGTGCACCTGCAAAACTTATATAACCTCCTACTGTACCGCCTACAATGGTAACGATGGCATTGGTGTTTATGGTTGTTGGTAACAATGTATGATGCACCGCCTGAAGTATGGGTGGATGGGAACTGATAGCAACATATAGGGTAAGCAAAATCATAAGGGCTCCTAACAATTTGCTTATGGTATCAATGGCCTTACCGGCATCTTTTAACCAAAAAATAAACAACGAAAAAATGCAACTTGCTACAGCACCAGAGGTAACATCGAGGCCGCTTACAACATTAAGGCCCAGTCCGGCGCCGCCAATGTTTCCTATGTTAAATGCAAGGCCACCGAGTACAATTAATGTAGCCAAAAAATAACCCAGGCCCGGTACCAGTTGATTGGAAAGATCCTGTGCTCTTTTTTCGGCAACTACCAGTATGCGCCATATATTCATTTGAGCGCCAATGTCGAGCAAAATAGTAATGAAGATTACAAAGCCGAAGCTTGATAAGAGTTGTTGTGTAAATACAGTAGTCTGTGTTAAGAAGCCGGGACCAATTGCCGAAGTGGCCATAAGGAATGCAGCCCCAAGCCCGGCATTGTTCCAGCGGGATTTAGATAGATTTGATTTCAATATGATGTTGCTCTAATGTTTGATGAATGGCCCGGGCAAATTCAACGGCATGATCACCGTCGCCATGCAGGCAGATGGTTTCGGCTTGTAGAGGAACGCTGGCTTGTGTTACACTTGTCACGGTTTTATGTTGTATCATTTGCAATACCTGCTCTACAGATTGTTGCATGCTACTGATGAGGGCATTGCTATGCGATCGGGGTGTAAGGCTTCCATCGTTTTGATAGGTGCGGTCGGCAAACACTTCGGATGCGGTTCGCAAACCAACTAATTTAGCCTGGATAATTAAGTGGCTACCACTAAGGCCGTATACAATAAGTCGGCTATCAGTGTCAGCAACGGCCTGGGCAATTGCTTTTGACATGTCAGCATTTTTAGCAGCCATGTTGTATAAGGCACCATGTGGCTTTACATGGTGAAGTGACACTTTTGCCTGTATGCATAGGGCACGCAAAACAGCCACCTGTTTAAATACCAACTGGTAAATCTCGTTTAAAGTAAGCTGCTTTTCAGTGCGTCCAAAGTTAGGCTTATCATCAAAGCCCGGGTGGGCACCGATGGCAACTCCGTATTTTATTGCAAGATCAATGGTGCGTTGCATGGTAGACTCATCGCCTGCATGGTAGCCACAAGCTATGTTAGCTGAAGTTATAAAGGGCATGATGGCTTCATCATTTGGCATGCCTTCACCCATGTCGCAATTAAGGTCTGCAGTTGGTGTTGATGAACTCATTCAATTGTAAGTTACAGGCATTTTGTAGTTGCAACAAATGGCGGTGTTGGTTTATAAAAGTTTCTTCAGCTTCGCTGTATGAAACCATTTTAAAGTTTATGGAATCGTTTGGGTTGTGTTGAGCCAGGCTGCATACATCAGCAGTAATTACATGACCAATTATTGGGTAGCCACCGGTGGTCTGGTGATCGGCCATTAAGATAATGAGTTGTCCGTTTGGTATGAGTTGAATAGT
>JANPPB010000756.1:0-2158 GCA_031428295.1 Segetibacter sp.
GGTTGAAGCAGTCATCTCGCTTGCAAAAACTTTGATGCCATTTAAATGAAGTTCATCTACAGCCTTCATTAAGCTATTTACCCGGCAGACTGCAATCTTTTCCAATGCACCTGCTGAGGTTGTAATGGCATCTTCGTTTAATGCCCCCACTCCTTTTTCGGGAATGATAATAGCCTGCACACCGCAGCACAAAGCAGTTCGGGCTGTATATCGCACGTCTGTAATTCTAAGCTGTTTCATAGCTTATTGCTTAACCAAACCTTGGTTGGTTATGGGATATCTTTAAAAAAATTTTCTTTGAACCATAGTATATCATGAATGGGAACTGGACTATTTTGCCAGTTTAATAGCGCTTTTTCTTCGCTTACAACAACTTCGCTGCCAGTTTGCATAGCTAAATCGAACAGAAAATTGTCTTTTGCGTCGGGACACCCGTTAAAACTTTCTACCGTTTCAAAATAAAATGTTGCAAGCTTAATAGTTTGAATAATTAACAGCGGATCTGCTGTTTTATCTTTTAACGTGAGAGGAATATTTTTTTCTAACTCTGCAATTAATTTTCGGTTTGTATATACATACAGGTTGTGTTTGGCAATTGCCTGAACGAGCCTGTTTATTTTGTTATAGCGACTAAAGCTGATAAAAACTGAAGTATCAATAATGAACTTTCTTTTCATAAGTCTCTTTTCTATTTCTACTTACCAAATCAGCAATCTCCCTATCCGATAAGTTTTGAAATTGATCTTTGAAAGCCTCATCAGCTTTTTGCGACTGTAGCAAGGCTTTCTCCATCTTTATTTTCCACAACAGCTCCTCTTTTTTTTCAGTTGCCAGTTCATCAATTTCATCAATAATTTGCCTCAAAAGAGATGGCCTGGAATTTAGACCAGATAGTGCAGCCTCTTTATTTTCTATTGTTTGCATATCAAATAATTTACCGGGTAAAGGTAAACCTATCCTCAGAAAACATAACCAATATGTGACTGTTTTAAAAAGTCCTCCCTGGGAGGATTTAGGGCTTATTAATTATTGCTCTTCGTGCTAAAGGTTACATAAAGCTCACTGCTTGCAGGGTATCCATAATACCATTTACAAACACATGGAATACGGTTTTTGCCGCCCTCATGCAGCCGTCGCAGGGATGACCGTATTACGTTGTGACAGATTAAGTGTGAAACGTTAATAGAACAATTAGAATCGAAGAAGATCCTGAAGCTGAGATTTAAAAAATCTACTTATTTCCTATCCGTTGCCTCATAGCCTCAAATAATATCATCCCCCCGGCAACTGAAACATTCAGCGATTCGAAATCGCCTTGCATGGGTATTTTAAAAGTTTCATCGCAAATTTTCATGAGGGCAGGATAAATGCCTTTGTCTTCGCTGCCTAATACGATTGCACATGGCTCGTTTAGCTTAACATCGAAGATGCTGGTTGAAGCGGTCATTTCGCTTGCAAAAACTTTGATGCCGTTTAAATGAAGTTCATCTACAGCCTTCATTAAGTTGTTAACCCGGCAAACGGCAATCTTTTCCAGGGCACCGGCACTGGTGGTAATGGCATCTTCATTTAATGCCCCCACTCCTTTCTCAGGAATGATGATTGCCTGCACACCGCAGCACAAAGCTGTTCGGGCTATTGCTCCTATATTTCGTATGTCTGTAATGCCATCTAATAACAAAGTATTATCCATTCCCTTTATTCGTCACAAACAACAGAGGCAGGACTTTACCGGATCGATCGGTGGTTGCTATTATTTGGCTATTGTAGGCTTACAGTATTTTGCGAGAGTATGTTTTTTGTAGTGAGTATACCACCATTGCAATAAGGTACTTTACTTTTTCAACTTTTTGCAGATACAGCCACACATAAACTATATGCTGCCGGAAAGCTAACCGGATTTCTATCATCGTTACCATTAGCCGCAAAGCATAATACCCCTTTGTTGTAGGCATCTTTTATATAGTTTATTAATCCTTCATCCAAATCCGGTGATCCTAAACTCATGTTTATCAGATCACAGCCATCCTCTACAGCTTTCTTTATGGCTTTCATTCTTAGTATCTTTTTGTCTCATAAATAATTATTCACAAACACAGGAAATTATAGAAAAAACCTACCGAACTATTGATTTAGATTTGCTGTATAAAAAAAGACA
>JANPPB010000757.1:0-5258 GCA_031428295.1 Segetibacter sp.
CATGAAGTCGACCGTTGAAGCCTTGCAATTGCGTCACCGGTTGCTTTTGAATTTTGAAGATGTGGTGGTTTCGCAAGACCAGGCTTATATTAACCGCTTATTAACCATCGTTGTTGTGGGAGGAGGACCAACAGGTGTTGAGCTGAGTGGCGCTATTGCTGAAATGAAAAAGTATGTGTTACCCAGCGATTATCCCGAGATTGATTTTACGAGAATGAAAATATTTTTGTTGGAGGGGGGTGATAAAACACTCGGAACTATGAGTGAAAAATCATCAGAACAATCGCTGGAATACCTGCAAAAGTTAGGAGTAAATGTAAAATTGAATACACATTTAACGGAATACGATGGGCAAACCGCCAGAATGAAAAATGGTGAAACCATTGAAACTGCAACAGTTATATGGGCTGCCGGCATTAAAGGAAATATACCTCAAGGCATTGATCCTTCGCTAATTGCCAGGGGTAATAGAATTAAAGTAGACAGGTTTAATAAGGTTGTTGGTATCGAAAATATCTATGCCCTGGGTGATGTTGCTTACATGGAAACGCCTTTGTATCCCAATGGTCACCCGCAGGTTGCAAATGTGGCGATTAACCAGGCAAAAAACCTGGCAAATAATTTACGTTGGATGGAAATGAAGTCCAACACCCGTCAATTGGCCCCGTTTGAATACCACGATAAAGGTAGCATGGCAACCGTGGGTAGAAACCTTGCTGTGGCTGACATTCCAAAACCAAAATTGCATTTTGGTGGTTTTACAGCCTGGCTTATATGGATGGGATTACACCTGGTTCTAATTTTAGGCGTTAAAAACCGCCTGCAGGTTTTTATTAACTGGGTATATAATTACATTACCTACGACCAAAGTTTGCGGCTGATTTTTACCGAATTTTACAAGCCCCGTAAAATGGATCATTTGGGGGACAATAAAACAGAGCGGGTACCGGTAGAGGCTACCGTGTAAAGTAAATCTTTAGTCTTAGCGAAACACAGCGGAACTAATGCTATTCAATTTTAAAGGATGATACTTTATAAAAACTTTATTGTTCCTGGTAAAGATGGTAAACCCATGTCGACAGACATTACCTTATTGCAAAATGGGATCAGTAAACCCCTGATTATTTATGCCCACGGATTTAATGGGTTTAAAGATTGGGGCAACTTCAATTTAATTGCTCAGCAATTTGCTGAAGCAGGGTTTGTTTTTGTGAAATTCAATTTTTCGCACAATGGAACCACACCTGATCACCCGGAAGAATTTGTAGACCTGGAGGCTTATGCTGAAAACAATTACACTACCCAATTAGATGAACTTGAAAAAATAATTGATTGGTGCTTGGACGAAAAACACAATTCTATGCACGAAATTGATACCAGCAACATTTACCTGCTTGGTCATAGTTTAGGCGGCGGACTGGTTATAATAAAAGCTGCAGAAGACGATCGTATATCTAAGGTTGCAACCTGGGCGGCTATAAGTGAATGCAAAACTCCATGGGGAAGCTGGGATGTAGAAAAGATAAGCGAGTGGAAATTGACAGGAGTAGCTTATACCGTTAATAGCCGAACAATGCAGCAAATGCCGCTAAACATTCAATTGTATCACGACTTCCAGTTGCATAAAAAGCGGCTTAATATTAAACAAGCAATTAAATCAATACGCATACCGGCGCTGCTATGTCATGGAACATTGGATGGATCGGTTACTGTAGATAAAGCAGTATTATTGAAAAGTTGGCAGCCTAAAGCCACTTTATTTTTTGTTGAAAGTGATCATGTGTTTGGACGAAAGCATCCCTGGTTGGAAAATACCTTACCAATTGCGATGCAAACGGTGTTAGAAAAAACTTTGGAGTTTTTTAGGTGAAGTTATCTAACCCCTTACCCGAAAAGATTTGAAAAATTTATATGACCCTTGCTATACAATTCAAATAGACGAATAATTTCTTTTACCTCTGCCAAAGCTTGTCTTTCATTACCCTTTAAAACTGCTATATCTTTACCCATCTCGTTTACCATAGATTCCAATTTGTTTTTTTCGTAAGCCAAATTCATCGTTTGTATATCATTGGCAAACTCTGAAAATTTTTGCAGAGGTTCATATTTCGGGTGTTGTAATGTTTTAAATATTTCGTGTTCCAGTTCGGTTACCTGTTCCTTTAGCAATTCATTGTAAATGGAAAGTTTGCCATCAGTTAGATTATCGGGATTGTTTTCTTCCTTTTTTATCCATGCCAGTTCAAGTCTCAATAGCGAATGCAGATCGTTATTATTGTAAGCAATAGTTAACTCCTTCATAAGTTCTTCCTTCTGTATTTTCATTTCTTCATCCCTCTCCAGGTCAGGATGAAAAATTTTTGCCAGTTGCCGGTATATGCTGCCTATGTTTTTTTTTCGTGCATCTGCTATTTGTTTTTCTCTTTCTTCTTTTTCCAGTTGCTTTTTTGTTTTTTTACGGGGAGTGCTATTTTTTTCTTTTTCACTGGCTTGTTGCTTCATCTGTTCCTGCATTTCAATTGCCTTTCTTATCATTTCCTCCTGTGTCATTTTGCTGTGCATATCATCAAAGTTCATGTCAAAGCCCATGTCTTCAAACATATTCTCCATTTCATTTCTAAGCATATCAAAATCTTCTTCAGTAGCTTTTTCATAACTTATTCCTTCTACTGCTTTAAATATTTCTTTCAGTTCAACTTCGGGTTCAACTTTCTCAAACAAAAAAACAGCTTTCAGCCTCGATGAAATTAGCTGGCTTAAAACAACCCGTTGCTTTTTGGACAAGAGTTTTTTATTTTTAAAAAATTTAAAGAGAGCCTTTGCTCCTTCTTTATTCAGTTCATTCAATTGCAGCTCAACCGGATGAATATACTTTCCGTAATAATTCAATTTTTTATTAAGCGATATGTTCAACTGTTCAAGCTCAATCCTTAATTTTTCTATTTTTTTAACCAACCTGTTAAAGGTCTGCTGGTGCTTACTAAGTACATTTTTTTGATTGTTCAATATAATTAATCCTGTTGCTGCTCTATTCACGCTTTCTTTTTCATAAATATTGTCTTGCATCTTTACTAATTTTTAAACGGCAATTTGGTTAAGAACGCCCGAACATGTTTTATAAATTTATTCAGAATTTACTGACATCTTTTAGATCAGCCACAATAAAGCAGGGAAGGGTAAAAGATTTTGCCCCGGTGGTAAAGGAGAATGGTGCGCACCAGGATGTCAACCAGGAAGTTTGCAAGCTTTCGATGGGTTTGAAATTTTAAAAATATACATCTCCGCGCCACTTACTTTACCGGTTTATTAATAACTATAATAACAGATAGAGTAGCAAGAATATGCTTTTATATTTGTCACCTAAAATGAATAAAATAAGTATGCCTGATATATTATTTTATAATGAACTTGACTATAAAAGTGTACAGAAGAGTTTTGATAAGGTATTGCAACAGTTAAACAAAGGCGACTTTAAAAGCGCCGATGTTCGTAAAATGACCAATACTGGGTATTACCGTGCCAGGTTAAATATTAAAGACCGGTTGTTGTTTACGTTTGCTTCGTATCAACAAAAAAAATACCTGCTGCTGCTGGAGTTGATACCACATCATGACTATGCAAAGTCGCGGTTTTTGCGAGGCGCTCAACTGCCCGATGAAGAGGCAATGCAGCCGTTGATGCGTATGGAAGATGTGAAGCCTGAAGAGATTAAACCGCTTAACTACATCAACGATAAAAGCAGTCATATACATGTGCTTAACAAGTTCATTTCTTTCGATGATACCCAGCAGCATATTTTTTCCCTGCATCCGCCATTAATAATAATCGGCTCGGCAGGCAGTGGTAAAACAGTGTTGGTGCTCGAAAAACTAAAGCAGCTTAAAGGCAACATTGCCTACATCTCTCTTAGTAATTACCTGGTAGATAATGCCCGTAAAATTTACTTTTCAAACGGGTACGAAAACGAAGAAAGTGAAGTTGATTTTCTATCGTTTAAACAGTACCTGGAAACGTGGCAAATACCCGAAGGCAAAGAAATTAACTTTCGTGCTTTTGAGCAATGGTTTAAGCGAAATGCACAACAGGTAAAACTTAGCGAGCCTTACCGGGTGTACGAAGAATTTAAAGGTGTAATAACAGGTTCGCCGCTTCACACTGCCTACTTAAGCAAAGAGGAATACCTGGCGCTTGGAATAAAACAATCCATATTTACTGCCGATAAAAGAGAGCAGGTATACAGTTTATTTTTAAAATATAAACAATGGATGAAGGAAGCAAATTACTATGACAGTAACATGCTATCGTTTGAGCACCTGCAATTAGTACAGCCACGTTACGATTATATAATGATTGATGAGGTCCAGGATATTACAGGCATCCAGTTAAAATGCATCATCCAGTCGCTGCACAATAAAGCAAATTTTATACTTACCGGCGATAGTAACCAGATTGTGCATCCCAACTTTTTTTCGTGGTCTAAAATTAAAACTTACCTCTATCATCATGGTACAACCGATACCAGGCAGTTGCAAATATTGCAAACCAACTATCGAAATTCGCCGCAGGTAGTTAAACTATCCAACAACCTACTTAAAATAAAAAATGTTCGTTTTGGCTCAATTGATAAAGAAAGTAATCACCTTATTTCTACCAACAGCACCCAGCAGGGCGAAGTACTGCTGATGCAGGACGATGATAAAGTAAAAGCCGAACTAAATCGTAAAACACAAAATTCTACACATTATGCAGTGATAGTTGCTGATAATCTTTTAAAAGAAGAGGCACGCCGTTACTTTAAAACGCCACTCATATTTTCAGTTCAGGAAGCCAAGGGTTTGGAATATGAGAATGTTATATTGCTGAATTTTATTTCTGCCAATCCTACCGAATTTACAGAAATTATAAATGGGGTGGAGGCATCAGATTTAAAAAATGAAACACTCAACTATGCCCGTGCTGCCGATAAAAGCGATAAGGACGCTGAGATATACAAGTTTTATATCAATTCGTTTTATGTAGCCATAACCCGTTCGGTTAAAAACATTTATTTGTTCGAAAATCAGGTTAATCATGTTGCGCTGCAATTGTTATCGCTAAAAGAAATAACAAAGCCATTACAGGTAGCCGAGCAAAAATCTGAAAAGCACGAATGGCTTGAGGAAGCCCGCCGGCTTGAAGAGCAGGGCAAGCATGAACAGGCTGAGCAGATAAGAGCCAAATACCTGGGCTATGAATATATAAGCCCCGAACATTTAGAA
>JANPPB010000758.1:0-3663 GCA_031428295.1 Segetibacter sp.
AAAAAATTGCCGCTTACTGCTTCAATATTTAATGAAGGAAGAGATTGATTATTCACTTTCACATCAAGCCTGCTTTCTACCCTAACACTTCTTGCTACGAAACTGGTTTTCAATTTAAGAGGACCTGTAACAACCCCTGGAAGCGTGGTAGAAAAGGTTCGGGAAGTTGTATTACCCGGTGTATTGCTAAACTCTTCTCCATACCATTCTTTGCCACTTTTTAAAAAGTTGAGTGTGTCGTTCTCATGAATATACCGGAAATTAAAAGTATTGACCTGCGTATTGGCGGCGCCGCCCAATGCAGGATTTGTCATGATCCTCTTACCGGTTCCACCAACTGAAAGAAAATAATAAGCCTGGTCTGCGTAAATATTTTTTACATGTCTAAAGCTTTGATTGATGCTGTCCTTAATCCATTGGTTGGGGCCTTCGGCAAAAAAAAGGCAATAATCAGTTCCATTCAATTGTCCATCGCCCCCATCAACTATTTGTAAAGCCACCTCCTGCAGATCATCAACTACTGTAATTTGATTGCCCTCGGGCAACATTCGGCCCCCATTACCATACAAGCGTAAAGAAGCAGATAACAGTCCGGAAGTGTTTATTCCAAGCTTATTTAGAAAAGCAAGGTCTATCTTGAAAACGCCTTCTTTATCAACACTTAATTTGTACCAGTTGCCGCTACTCAACACAGAATTGACGGTAAATGGTTGTGAGCATGCTGTTTTAAAAAGCATCATTAAGAATAGAAAAATAAATAAAAAGCGAAAACCCATCAGTTACAATTGCATATATAAAAAAGAGGACTGAAAATAGCAATCTTTCAACGCATGCAGCAGAATTTGTACCACCCAAAAATGGATTAATTTTTTGGGAAGCTAATTGTTGCAGGCTTGACTGGAATTCAGAAAATTATATTGAAATAAGGGAGGTTTTAGACGAAAGGATAAAATAATTTCAGGCAATAACCGTTTAAAAAAGGCATGCTAAAATTAGGCTTTCCCTAACAGACTACACTTCGGCTATCGTCGGTTTTCTATGGGGAATTCTATTATATTCGCATAAGTATATCTTGTCTAAAACAATATTCACATCTTATCAATCGTTCATTACGAGTTAAATTTATTTAAATGCAAAAAGTAATGCGTCTTAAAAATTTTACAGTGCTATTGGGAGCCATTGCATTGCTGGCTTCGTGTAAAAACGGTTTTATGGGAAAGAATAAGAAAGAAAAATCTTCCATGACCGGCTGGAATTATAACGACAAAAACATGGGTGGTTTTAATGTGGCAAAGGCTAGAGACATTAAGACTGGTCCGGGCTTGGTGTTTGTACAGGGAGGTACTTTTACCATGGGCGCAACTACTGAAGACATTATGGGCGACTGGAATAACATTCCCCGTCGTATTACAGTTAACTCCTTCTTTATTGATAAAACAGAGGTAGCCAACATACACTACCGCGAATACATTTACTGGATCGAGAACGTTTTTTCTGATCCTCAATACGAAGCTGTTGTTGAAGGTTCAAAGCCCGATACTTTGGTTTGGAGAAGTGAATTGGCGTACAATGAACCTTACGTTGAATATTATTTCCGTCACCCTTCTTATAACTTTTACCCTGTTGTAGGTGTAAACTGGAAACAAGCTCACGATTTTTGCATCTGGCGTACAGACAGGGTTAACCAAAACGAATTAATCACCGCAGGTTACCAAAACAAAAATGTGTTGAAGTCTGAATTACAAGGCGGTGGCCAGGAAAACTTTAATACCAAGGCTTATTTAATGGGCGAATACCAGGGTGTACCGGGTAAACCCAAAAAAGGCGCATTGGTTGATGCCCAGGGCAGACCAAGAACCAAGGTAAATTTTGATGACGGTATTCTATTACCGGGTTATCGTTTACCAAGCGAAGCTGAGTGGGAATATGCAGCTTTAGGCTACATCAACCAGAACCCACAGGTTCGTAAGAGTGAGAAAAAGCGTGGTGAGGAGTTAATATCAAACAAACAAATATATAGCTGGCAGAATGATGGTTATGACAACCTTCGTGCAACACGCCGTGGTGAATGGCAGGGTAGTTTTTTAGCAAACTTTAAGCGTGGCAGTGGTGATAACATGGGTGTTGCCGGTGGTTTGAACGACCGTAGTGCCATCCCTGCTGAAGTAAGTGCTTTCTTCCCAAATGCTTTTGGTGTATATAACATGAGTGGTAATGTAAGTGAGTGGGTTGCGGATGTGTACAGGCCTTTAACCACAGTTGAGGCTGATGACTTTAACCCATATCGTGGTAACCGTTTTCAGAAAATTGATAAGAGTGGTGGAGAAGGAAATATGAGGGACAGCATTGGTAGAATTAAAATGATTGATGAGGTAGACTCCACTTTACGCAATCGCCGTAACTACCAAAGATCTTACGCTATTAACTATATGGATGGTGACTCACTTAGTTCTGTTTCGTATGGTTATGGTTTAACCAGTTTGGTTTCTGACAAATCAAGAGTTATTAAAGGTGGTAGCTGGAACGACAGGGCTTATTGGTTAAGCCCGGGAACACGCCGCTTTTTAGAAGAAGGTCAAAGCAGCAATACCATAGGTTTCCGTTGCGCCATGACGCATTTTGGATCACCGGAAGGATCAAAGCGTAAGACCGGTAACTTCTTTCCTCAACGCAGGCAAAAGAAATAATAAAGTATAGCAATCATATATGAAGCCACCCTTAAACGGGTGGCTTTGTTGTTTTAGTATTATGAGGAAGTAGGTAAATTTTATGCAGTCTTATTTGAATTTTACATATTGCAACTGCAAAGAAAGAGTGTGGAAATTGGAACAAATCAGCTATTATAGAATGTATAAATCAAGCCAAAAAAAATTATTCAGGTATCCATTTCAATAGTTCTGCGAGTTCTTTGTCTTGTATATTTTCAACCTCGGATTTATCAAAAATGGTAAGGAGTTAGACTGTGGTTTGTAGCATGTGGACATACGTAATGATTATTGCACCTCCAGATTTGCCTTTACCTTTAGAAGCTATTGAAAGGCGTATTTTAAAACAATTATTACCAAGAGCTATCCCGTCCAAGGGTCGATCTTTTAAGCTTTGTACAAGTTGAAAGTATTCGTTCTTAAGTGAAAAATATTTTTTTGAAAGCCGCTTTAACTCCTTCTCAAATTGCGGAATGGCCTTTACTTTATAGCTCATGGAATAATTCTTCGGCATTACGAGCTTTCAACTTTCCTTTTTTTATCATTTTCATTTCTTCTACAGCTTCATTTACATTTTCAACTATTTTGGCTTTGTAAGGCGAAAGCGGTTGTGCCTTTACAAAAGAAAGACTTTGCAAAAGTTCCATCACAAAAGGTGCTTTTGAGTCTTTGATATCTAATAAAACTTTCATTGTTAACTTTTTAAAAGAAAATAAATGGTTTGGTATGCAGTGTAAAATTAGTCTTTTACTTATCTACATATAAATCATCAAAAATCATAGATTATAGGCTTGTGAAAAAATGGCTAACTATAATTACAAATGGACCTTTGCTTTAATTATTAGTAAACTGAAAACAATCAAACGCCAATCATCTTACAGCTTTAATTTTACCATCTCATAAAATCTCTCCCCTTTGACAATTGAACAATTATACCAGCTATTTCTGGAGCATCCCT
>JANPPB010000759.1:0-8232 GCA_031428295.1 Segetibacter sp.
AGATTGAAACTGTTCTATCAAAATTTTCAGGTGTGCTCTTTCTGTAAGCAACAATGGAAAAACTTCATAACTATTTATAATCGCCTGAAGGGCCACATCGGGCAGGGCTGTTGTAAAGATGAGACTTCGTGAAAAGTTGACGAGGTAATCTTTGAGGCGATTTGAACCAACTATTACAGCACCATGACAACCACAGGCTTTTCCAAAAGTATACACCCTTGCAAAACATTGCTCGTGAAGATGTAAAGATTGGGCAAGGCCCTCACCCATCTCTCCAATAACTCCAATGGCATGTGCTTCATCAATAATTAAATGAGCCTGGTATTTATTAACAACAACCAGTAATTCCTTTAGCGGACAAACATCTCCATCCATGCTGAAAACACTTTCAGTAACTACAAAAATATTTCCAGTGGCACTGTTAAGCTTTTTCTCCAGGTCATTAGGATTGTTGTGAACAAATGAAAATGCCTGAGCGAAAGATAAACGGATACCATCGCGTATGGAGGCATGTACCAGTTGGTCGTAAAGAATTGTATCACCCTTTTGAGCAATGCTGGAGAGCAGCCCAACATTCGCATCGTAACCGGAGTTAAAAATTAAGGCTGCTTTGCCTTTATGAAAATC
Organism: Segetibacter sp.; assembly: GCA_031428295.1. GTDB lineage: Bacteria > Bacteroidota > Bacteroidia > Chitinophagales > Chitinophagaceae > Segetibacter. The sequence continues at coordinate 628 of JANPPB010000759.1, forward strand.
GGCTATTTGTTGTTCTGCCCGTTCCGCCAGGTGGCTGTTGCCAGTAAGTAATCTTGAGCCGGTAGATCCATGTCTTGAATGAGGAGATGGGTTGTTGAGCAGGCCGTGATGTACAATCCCCAGGTAATCATTCGAGCAAAAATCGATCTTGTTACCTGCTACCTTTAATCTTCTAAATGCGTTTTGTTCTTTTCGTTCATCAAGTTTTTTGTCCAAAAAATCATCGTTGTACATAAGTTCAAATCTACAGGTTGTTTATAGATATTTGCCGGTACTTAACAAGGCCACTATCATTAGTAACTTCTGTTGTTGCAGCAAGAAAAATATTTATTAAAGATTATAAGCAGAGCATTACTACGGTAAAATCTGTTGTTTATAGATGATAACTTATGGATGAATATCAAAAAAACATTTTAGGACTCAAGTTACCCACCGATCCCCGATGGGCCAACCTATCTGCAATATCATTGCAGGAGATTTTAACCGACCATGCATTTTGTGAGCAAAAGGCAGCTACCAGTTGCATCTCACTCATTCAACGATATGCAGACAAGAAAAAATTAGTTGATGAATTAGCGCCACTTGTTACGGAAGAATGGGGACATTTTAGATTGGTATTGGCAGAGCTTAATAAAAGAAACCTGGCGCTGGGCAAACAACGTAAAGATGAATATGTAAACAAGTTGATACCTTTTCAAAAAAAAGGCGGAAGTGAAGCCGATCATTTTTTAGATAAGCTGTTGATTTTTGCTTTGATTGAAGCAAGAAGTTGTGAACGCTTTAAACGATTGAGCGAAGGTCTGGATGATGAATACCTGCAAAAATTTTACAGGCGTTTTATGGAAAGTGAAGCTGGACATTATGCGTTATTTATCGAATTGGCTGAAACCTATATTGATAAGGATAAAGTGCGCAATCGTTGGAAAGAATGGCTTGAATTTGAAGCAGGAATAATGAAAGATCTCGAGGTTCGCGGGGATAGAATTCATTAGAAGAAATATAAAAAGAAAGTATACTCTCTCTCAATCTTAAATTAAATCATTTGTTGAAGAAATTAAGCTGGGACTGAATTGTACTGGTTAGAGCAATAATCGACCTATAAAAAAAGCCCCTACAAAAGTAGAGGCTAAGGTTCTATAAAGTTAAGCTAAGCTTACTTTCCCTTTTTAGCAGCAGCTTTTTTAGGAGCTGGAGCGGCTTTCTTAGCAGCAGCCTTTTTAGGAGCTGGAGCGGCCTTTTTTGGAGCTGGAGCAGCCTTTTTGGGAGCTGGAGCAGCCTTTTTAGGAGCAGCAGCGGCTTTTTTGGGAGGAGCAGCTTTTTTAGGAGCGGCCTTTTTTGGAGCTGGTGCAGCCTTTTTAGGAGCAGCAGCTTTTTTTGGCGCAGCAGCTTTTTTAGGAGCCGCTTTTTTTGCAGTTGCCATGTTTTAAAATTTAATGGTTAGTAAATATCCATTAAAAATAAAACCTTATTTTATAACTGACAAAAAAAACTTATGCTGTCGCTTCGGCAGATGCTATGGAAACTGTTGTTCTATCGTTTCTTCCTTTTTTAAATTCAACCAATCCATCAGTTAATGCGAAAAGAGTAAAATCTTTTCCAAGACCAACGTTTTTACCAGGATGATATACAGTACCCCTTTGGCGAATAATGATATTCCCAGAGATAGCAGCTTGTCCACCAAATATTTTAACGCCTAAACGTTTGCTGTGTGAGTCGCGTCCGTTTTTTACGGAACCTTCACCTTTTTTGTGAGCCATAAAATTTTTTTTAAAGAGGTTAAGATTAATAAATTCTATTTACCGGTTACAGTGATTTAGCGCAAGCTTATTCGTAACCAGCAAGTCGAAATTTATGCAATGCTTTCAATTTTAATGCGGGTATAATGAGTTCTATGCCCGTGCTTTTTACGAAAGCCTTTTCTTCTTTTCATCTTAAAGGCAATTACTTTATCGCCCTTAATCAGATCACTAATGATCTCTGCGGTAACAGTTGCCTTAGCACCATCACCAGAAGTAATATCTCCTTCGTTGCCGGTAAACAGCACGTCGCTAAATTCAACTTTATCTCCGGATTTACCTTGCAGGTGAGGTACGTATAAGCTTTGTCCAGCTTGTACTTTAAATTGTTGTCCTGCGATTTTTACTACTGCAAACATAACTATTCCAAAATTAGGTGGGCAAAGGTAAGACTTTTGTACAAACAACGAGAAATATAAAGGAAAAAAAAGACAGAAATAGCTTCAAGGTGCTACTATATTTTCTAAAAAGACGTTTAAACCCACTTTGTGGATGAGGGTTTTTATATTTGACGGGTATTAATCCAGGTTACCTGATATTATGAAAATTAAATCTTTGCTTGCTAAACCATTTGCAAATTATATCTCCAATCAAATAAAAAAGGGTATTGAAACAGCAGTTGAGGATCAACAGAACATTTTAAAAGACCTGGTAAAATTAGCCAAAGAAACAGAGTTTGGTAAAGAGCACAACTTTGATGAAATTAAAGATTACGATGATTTTAAAAAGAATGTGCCGATTAGAGATTATGAAGGTTTTGTGTCTTACATTGATCGTATAAAGCAAGGCCGATTTAATGTGCTGTGGAAAGGCAAGCCCATATATTTTGCAAAGACAAGTGGTACCACCAGTGGTATTAAATACATACCTATTACAAAAGCTTCCATTCCAAACCATATAAACACTGCCCGTAATGCCTTGCTTTGCTACATGGCGCAAAGTGGCAATTATAATTTTGCAAGTGGTAAACTAATATTCCTGAGCGGCTCTCCTGTATTGGATCGTGTGGGCGATATACCCACCGGACGGTTAAGCGGTATCGTAAACCACCATGTTCCAGGTTACCTGCGAACCAATCAATTACCTGGTTACGAAACAAATTGCATTGAAGAATGGGAAACTAAACTGGATAAAATAGTTGATGAAACCATTGACCAGAATATGACTCTTATAAGTGGAATACCACCCTGGATGCAAATGTATTTTGACCGGTTAACAGAGAGAACTGGTAAAAAAATCAAAGACATTTTTCCAAATTTTTCAGTAATGGTACAGGGAGGGGTAAACTTTGAACCTTACAAGGCCAAACTATTCGACAGCATAGGAAAAAGCATTGACTCTATAGAACTCTTTCCGGCATCGGAAGGTTTTTTTGCCTTCCAGGATAATTACCATGAACAAGGGCTTTTATTGAATACGAATTCTGGAATCTTTTATGAGTTTGTTCCGGCAAGTGAAGTATTTGAACCGAACCCCACCCGGCTTAGCCTTGCGGAAATAAAAGAAGGCGAAAATTATGCATTGATCATTAGCTCGAACGCAGGGCTTTGGGCCTACAACACTGGCGACACCATTAAATTTATTAGTTTAAAACCTTATAAATTATTGGTAACTGGCAGAATAAAGCATTTTATTTCCGCCTTTGGCGAACATGTTATTGGTGAAGAAGTAGAGGCGGCGTTGCTACAAGTAGCCAACGACCAGAATGTAAGGGTAGTTGAATTTACGGTGGCACCTATGATTGCTCAGGACAAAGGAAAGAGTTACCACGAATGGTTTATTGAGTTTGAAAATTTGCCTCGAGACATGGAAGGTTTTTCTATAAAAGTTGATGACCAACTTCGTAAAAAGAATGTTTACTACGATGACCTGATTACTGGTAATATTTTAGAGAGATTGATTATAAGACCTGTGAAGAAGAATGGGTTTATAGAGTACATGAAAAGTATAGGAAAATTAGGGGGGCAAAACAAAGTTGCCCGGTTAAGTAACGATAGAATTCTTGCTGAACAACTGCAGCCTTATTTAATTAAAAATTGATTGGGGTTGTCAGGAAAGCATAGGCTTTGCAGCACCAGGTTTGCAGCGTTTGCTTCTAAAAAACCTGGCAAAACTTAACAGTAATTTGAATGGAGGAATCAACTGCTACATCTAAAATGTCTCTCTTTGTTTGGGTTTGATTTTTTACAGTTGACCCAAAATCTACAAAACAATATTCCTCTATCTTTACCGCCCTTGATATAAAAATATGTCTCAAAAAAGAATAGCAATTTTTGGCTCAACCGGATCCATTGGCACACAAGCTTTGGAAGTTATAGATGGTAACCCCGATAAATTTTCGGTTGAAGTTTTGACAGCTCAAACTAACGAAACTTTACTGGTTGAGCAGGCATTAAAATTTAATCCCAACATTGTTGTTATTGGAGACGAAAAAAAATATACCCGGGTAAAGGACGCCCTTGCAAAAACAGATATTAAAGTTTTTACCGGCGAAAAAGCCCTGGAAGAAGTAGCCGCCATGGATGTATACGATTTGATGCTGGCTGCTATTGTAGGTTATGCAGGTTTAAAACCCACACTTCAGGCTATTGAAATAGGCAAACCTATAGCGCTTGCCAATAAAGAAACCCTGGTAGTAGCAGGAGATATTGTAATGCAAAAGGCCTTAGAAAAAAGAGTGCCCGTTATACCTGTTGACAGCGAGCACTCTGCAATTTTTCAATGCCTGATTGGTGAAACCCGCAATAAAATTGAGAAGGTTGTTTTAACAGCAAGCGGAGGGCCTTTCAGGGGTAAAAAGCCCAATTTTTTGGTGAACGTTAAACGCGATCATGCACTGCAACACCCTAACTGGACAATGGGTGCAAAAATTACCATTGACAGTGCTACACTGATGAACAAAGGACTTGAAATGATTGAGGCAAAATGGTTGTTCAATCTTAAACCCGAACAGATACAAGTAGTTATTCACCCGCAAAGCATTATACACAGTATGGTTCAATTTGAAGATGGAAGTATGAAGGCTCAAATGGGTTTGCCCGATATGAAACTTCCTATTCAATATGCAATGGCCTTTCCACAACGCATAGCCAACGATTTTCCCCGTTTAAATTTTAGAAATGTAGCCACTTTAAATTTTGAAGAACCTGATGTAAAAACTTTTAGGAACCTGGGGCTTGCTATAGAAGCGCTAAACATGGGCGGTAATATGGCTTGCATTTTGAATGCCGCAAACGAAATAGCTGTTTATGCTTTTTTAAGAAACCGTATTGGGTTTTTAGATATGACAGAAGTTGTTGAACAAACTATGAGTAAGATGCCCTTTATACAAAAACCAACGCTTGACGAATACTTTGAGACCGATGGCGAAGCAAGAAATTTTGCAGCTTCCCTTATTCAAATGTGAGGGGAAGCCTTTAAAAACAGTATCATCACCCGGGCCTGAAACTCCAAATGTTTAATATAAAACTCAAGTGGCAGGGCATTGATCAACAACTAGCATGGCTGTGAATAAACAAGTATTTGCCCGTGTTTAATGCCCATTTTCAAGTCGCCCGGTTTTTACCTCAACTTGTATATGCAGCTACTTAATATTTAGATAAATAACAAATAACACTCTTAAGATTACTGTTACTTTGCGCATTCTGAAAATGGCTTATTGTTACCAGCTCACCTTTAATCAACAGTAAAAGTGAGTGACACAACGATGATGACCAAAGAACAAAATTTGAAAAACAAAAAACAACAATGACTTTATTAGCAATCGACTGGGGTAGTGTAGCAGTTAAAACCGGACAGTTTATTTTATCGTTTTCAATATTGGTAGTACTGCACGAGATGGGTCACTTTTTTCCGGCAAAATGGTTTAAATGCAGGGTAGAAAAATTTTACCTGTTCTTTAACCCCTACTTTACTTTATGGAAAACAAAAAAGGGTGACACCGAATATGGTCTTGGCTGGGTACCCTTTGGTGGTTATGTTAAAATTAGCGGCATGGTGGATGAAAGCATGGACAAGGAGCAAATGAAATTGCCACCACAGCCATACGAGTTCAGGAGTAAGCCGGCCTGGCAACGGTTGATCATTATGGTGGGTGGTGTGTTAGTAAATATCATATTGGCTATTGCCCTTTTTATGATGATTATGTATGTGTGGGGTGAGGAATATTTGCCTGCGAAAAATTTGAAGTATGGTGTGTATGCTGACACGCTGGCACAGCAGGCCGGTATACAGGATGGAGATAAAATTGTTTCGGCCAATGGTATACCTGTAGATGCTTTTGGAACCATTGCAGCATCAATTGCTCTTGGTGAAGTAAAGCAATTGCAAATAGATAGGAATGGCCAACCTGTTGAGATAACTGTGCCTGATCAGGTTGTAAAAGAGCTGAACAAATCGAAGTTGGATGGTTTTATGTATCCCCGGATACCAACTATAGTTGACACCGTTTTATCTACTGCAGATTTTAAAGAAAATAAGCTGATCAAGGGAGACCAAATAATAGCCTTCAATGGTCAGCCTGCATATTACTTTCACCAATTGAACTTGCAGAAGAAAGACCTAAAAAACAAAGAAGCAGACCTGACCATTTTACGTGGAAGCGATACAGTGCATGTTAAGGTAATTTTGACAGACAAAGGGCAAATTGGATTTGGTCCAAGGACTCCTGAAAAATTGTTTGGTACCACTGTAAAAACCTATACACTTGCACAATCAATACCCGCAGGCTTTACAAAATGTTTTGAAACATTGGGTAAATATGTATCGGGCCTGAAACAATTGTTTACCGGTAAAGTGAATGCAAGCGATTCGTTAGGTAGTATAATCAGTATTGGTAACACGTTTCCCGGTACGTGGGATTGGCAACGTTTCTGGACGCTAACAGCTATATTCTCTATTATTTTAGCTTTCATGAATATTTTACCCATACCGGCGCTGGATGGTGGCCACGCATTGTTTACTTTGGTTGAAATGATTACCGGACGAAAGCCGGGCGATAAGTTTATGGAATATGCACAAATGGCTGGTATGATTCTGTTATTAGGGTTGATGGCTTATGCATTAGGTCTTGATTTTTGGAGACTGCTGAAATAAGCTGTGAGTGGTGAGTTGTGAGAGGTGAGTTGTAAGTGATGAGAAGAAATTTACTTTTTACTTTTTAATTTTTACTTTTTACTTTTACATTTATATCGGGGCTGTATTGGTATTGACAGCATAGGTTGTTGTGGGTATAAGCATGCAGTGCGTTGGACCATTAGCACTATAATCTGAAAGTTCAAAAAACAAAAGGCGAAAATACTTACGCCATGGCTGCCTAATTCAGAGAATTAGCACTCATTATGGCCGGGGATGCAGGCTGGCCTGTTGCCAAGCTCCTCCGCTGAATCAAAGAAAAACGGGATGCTGTTACAGAAGGCTGTGCCTGTAGCTTAAGACCATCCAGCTAAGGTGGCGATTGGTTCGTCCGGCTCCGGCCTCCACCCGACAACTAATTCCGGAATAAGCATGTAGAAGGCTTATGGCAGATATGTTTGGACAGCGGTTCGACTCCGCTCAGCTCCACAATTTTAGAAGCCTCTGATTTTCAGGGGCTTTTTTTTATATGTGCAAAAGATACAGGTGCTTAAATGCCCTTGTAGCTTGGCTGCATGGTCCTTGCCTACTTTGCCTTACGGCTCATTGATGTTGCTAAATACACACTCCCAAAAGAATTTTTAAAGCAATCAGGAATCTGTTATCGCTCTCTCCTTTTTAAACTCTTATGGCCAACCCTTGCAATAACGCCGGGATATTTGTATAATAGTTGAAT
>JANPPB010000760.1:0-1769 GCA_031428295.1 Segetibacter sp.
ATTTGAAGTATGTAAGCGCCCTTACTTAAACCACTCACAGGTATTTGAAGCTGATCTCTTTCCGCAATATTCTTTTGGTTTAATTGATATACCTGCTTTCCTTCGGCATTAAAAATTTTGAAACTAACATTGCCCGTAAAAGTCTGATTAAGGGTTACCTGCAAATTGTCTTTTACTGGTGTGGGATAAATTTTTACCCAACTGTTTGCGGTATTTAGTTTTACGCTTTTTACCTCGCTATACAAACATTGATTATTTGCATCGCAGGCTTTTATACGATAGTACCCGGTGGTTGCCTGTGGCAATGTTTTGTCAGTAAAAGTTAGGGCTGAATTACGGGGGTCGGTTTGTGTTGATATGGTACCAATTTGCTTGTATTGAACTCCGTCTGTTGATCTTTCAACTACATACATTGTAGGCAAAGTTTGGCCTGTAACGTTCCAGTTAAGTGTAATGCTGTTGCTGTTATTTTTTAATTGCAGGTCAACAAATTTTAAAGGCAATACAGAGCCATTACCAAGGTTTTCGTTGCGTGCAATTACAATGGTACTATGGGTATTAAAAACAACATCGCTGCCCGTTGCATCGGCCTGGGGTGTAGTGTTCGACCCACTGGGATGTTGTATTGAAATAAACAGGTAGTTATAATCGGGGCTAAATGTAATGCCTGTTGGTTCGGACCCTGCTGGTGTGTTGGCAAACACTTTTATAGCCGGAGTGGCTGCAGTATGTGTTGGCGCAACCACCCATATATGATTTTGGCCACCATCCTGTAACACCCATAAATTACCGTCTCCATCAAAAGCAAGGTTGTCAGGCCATTCAAACTGAACCGGAGTTCCATCAACATCAAACAATGTCTTGTCTACAAATACTTCCAGGTTGCTTACAGTTGGGCCGCCATCTGTTAACCTGAAAACCCTGCCGGTGGCTGTACTGGCAAAGTAAATTTTACCGTCAGGCCCAATCTCAACATCTTCTATCCGGTTAAAATTATATGCCCCTGCAGTTACACTGGCTGCAATGGTATTATTTCTTTCAGCCCTGGTTGTGTTGGTAACTGTTTCCCATGTTCCGGTGCTAAGACCAGTTGTTTTTAAAACAAACAAATTTCCAGCACTAAAATTTCCTGCAACGGTCGGTACAAACTTATACAGAAACCCATTGGTAGCATTATCAGCTCCCCAATAAGCCACCGTTTGGTCTGCAGTTATGGTAACATTTTCGTGGGTCTGATGGCCCATTGCCCATAATTTATCAGCGCCTGGTACACCATCCTGGTTAATGACAGTGCGGGTTGCGGGATCAATCTCTACTATCCAGCCTACATCTTCATAACCGTCAGCATTAAAATCAATACTATTCACTACTTCTTCGCAAACCATAATGGTGTTTTTTGGCGTTACTGTGCCCGAGCAAAATGCAGCAGATAAACCCATTTCGTTACTGGGTAACGCTACTTTGCCACTATTGTTTATAGCCCAAAGTTTGCTAAGTGGGTTAAAGGTGATAGAAAGTACCGCAACTTCGGCCGGGGCTGTTTCGCTGCTGATAGATAAATACCCATTGCTACTGCTACCGCCAATTGGAACATATCCTGTAAAATCGGGGTTGCCCCCCCATGGTTCCTCCCAAAGTAAGCGCTGCACCATTTCGAATAATTTGTTGGAACCTATGGGTGGAAGGGATTACCAAATTTTGAGTTTGGGCTGCCGGAGTTACTGAGGTAAACTGTGAGACTTGTAGTGCTTGACCAGCTGAATAACTTT
>JANPPB010000761.1:0-2904 GCA_031428295.1 Segetibacter sp.
TAGAAACCTGCCCCCATCCCTTCACCCCTCCCATCAAAATCAAAACAAATAACAATGCCTTTAGTGGTGCCTGTGTAAAAGTGTTTCTCATACTGAGTAATTAAAAAGTAAAAATTGATAAGTAATAAGTAGTAGGTTATAAGTTTTAAGTACTAAGTACTGAGTACTAAGACCAGGTAAATGCTAAAGGGCGGGCAGTTCGTTTAGGTGGCGGTTACGTTACTCACAATATCGGGGTGCACTGGCCTTGTAATCGTTGGGGTTTGTCTGTAGAGATTGGAAGAAGGGCGAATATAGGCCTAATGTGCTGGCGGCAAATTTTGGATAGATTAAGAAAGTATTAAGAAAAGATTCACAAACCATTCTTTTCTTTTTTGCTTGCCCCCCCGATCAATTTTTATAAGGCAATTGACCGGGATTTTCTAAAAAAAGAAACAAAAAAAGGCATCCGAAAAGGATTACATCCCCTTTTCGGAATGGTTTTTCAATTTAGCGTTGAATAAAGTGATGAAGGGCAGCAGGGGCATGATGGCGTTGACTAGGTGGCAAAAGGTTGAATGGACAAGTTTTTTTAGTTCACACGTTACTTAAAACCTACAACTTATTACTTACAACTTTTTTTAGTGAATTGCAGCGGGGCCGTGATGGCGTTGACTGATCTGCGAAAGGCTTTATTATGATTACTGCAATTAGGCTTTCAACTCCCCCTCTGGGGGATTTAGGGGGCACTAACATCGGGGAATTTAGGGGGACATTTCCCTTGACCCTTAAGAAATAAATAGTAGTAATAATGCTACCTTCACAAGACCAATCTAATGCTACAATGAAGTCCTCTGAATTTCACCGGAAAATAAAAAGGAATGGGTGGCAGTACGTAACGGCTTAAGGGAGCCATTATATTTATGAGAAAGATGGGAAAAATTATCCGGTGCCTTATCACGGTGCCAAAGAAATGGGTAAAGGACTCGTAACAAAAATTATTAAAGAAATGAAACTGATAAAATAAGCTCCAATGAACCAGGTTAAAATTATGATTGAACGAAGCAAAGACTTATTCAGCTCCTATGCAGAAAATATTGAAGGTATATATGGAGGAGGCGATACAGTTAATGAAGCAAAACAATCTATAATCACTGCAATTGAACTGTATAAAAAATACAATGAAAATGCACCGGGGGTTCTAAAAGGCAAATATGAACTTGTGTTTAAATTTGATACTCAAAGTCTCCTGAATTATTATAAAGGGGTATTTACAAACGCCGCCCTGGAACGTATTACCGGAATCAATCAGAAACAATTTCATCACTATGCGGCAGGGTTAAAAAAACCCCGCCTTACACAAGCCAGAAAAATAGAGACCGCCTTACACAAACTTGGGGGCGAGCTAATGTCTGTACGAATAGAGGGCTGATGTTAAAATCTTATCTCTAGTTTCTGCATATGCTAGCTGCCAACTTGTAACAACCAATATACAAATGACTTCTAACTAACTTCAACAACAAATTTATTTTATGGGAACAGTATACGCCGAAATTGAATTGATAAATGCAGTAGATATGGGGTTGTCGCGTCGCAACCTGATGGATAAAGACGAGGTGAGGCGAATGAGGGTAAACATGCTGGTTGACAGTGGCGCTTATATGATGGCCATTAATGAAAGTATTTTAAGCCAACTGGATTTGCCAATTGTTGAAAAACGCAAAGCCCAAATGGCCGACGGGAGTGTAGTAGAATACGATGTAGCCGGACCCATAGAAGTACGATTTGCTAACAGGAAAGCTGTATGTAACGCTTTTGTGCTCTCGGGCGATACTGAGCCTTTGTTAGGTAGTATACCCATGGAAGAAATGGATGTAATCATCCATCCACGCAGGCAGGAGTTGTTGGTCAATCCTGAACACCCCAATTACGCGGTGTTGAAAATGAAGTAGGCCTAAAGAAAGAGCTCATAGCCGTGAGCACTTAGCCAATAGTACACTCCTGACGCAGTTAGAATGGAGGAAATTCTGTTTTCTCTGTCATTCCGAAGGAGGAATCCCTCACTAAAAAACAGGCGTACTATGTACAAAGATATCCCTCGTACCCCGGGGATGACAGGAAGGTTTATCGTTGCGGGTTATGAGTTGTTCCGACGAAGGAAGAATTAGGGGGGTTTGATGAAGGAGTGTTTTGTCATTCCGACGAAGGAGGAATCCGCATCTCATGTGTCATTCCGACGAAGGAGGTATCCCCTATTTTGGCCGGAAGCATTCTTTGCCAAGGGATCCCTCGTACCCCGGGAATGACAGGAAGTTTTATCGTTGCGGGTTGTGGTTGTTCCAACGAAGGAGGAACTAAGGGCTTGGGTCAATATCTCTTAAATATTTGCATAATGCAGTTCCCTTTTAAAATCGAACAAGCTTTCCAAACTAATATCTTCATCAATTTCCTCCCAATGTATGCTTTCACCTATTGCACCGGTCTTAAAATTGTTTCTCTCTTCCGGTGTAGCGTTTTTCAACCGTGCAAACCAATTAAGGGGATTGCCAATAATATGACCTGTATCAGTTTGTACAAATAAATTTTCATCATCAAACCATACTCTTACAATTTTCATATCTGTATATTTTTTAAACATTTACCCTGTTAATCCTATAATTATTTATTCTCCATGTATTGTTTTCCATTTAGCAATAATTTCTTCCTTCCTTTCTATTACTAATGCTTCGGCTAATACAAGATCTTTAGGTTTCATCCCTTTACTTTGAATTAATTTTACTTCAGGAACCACATCAAATTTTGCCTCACCCTCTGCATTTCTCACATGAATGTGGATAGGCAAATGTTCCAACGAAAAAAAGAAAAATCGCATCCCAAACATCCTGAATAATTCCGGCATTTTACCTTGCTTTTAGTTTAATTGAT
>JANPPB010000762.1:0-1707 GCA_031428295.1 Segetibacter sp.
TGCGGCATCAATTAACAGCGCACCTTTTTTATTCAAAGTTTCCCTGGATTTCAAAATTGAAATCATGGCCTCGCGATCAATCATGTCAGACAGGCCATCGCTGCAAAGCAGCAAAACATCATTGGGCAAAAAAGGCGATTCGCCTGTTTCAATGTAATCCCCTTCGGTTATTGAATTTCCAAAACCAAGCGCCTTATTTATTTCATTCCGCTTGGCGTGGTTCATGGCCTCAGCTTCGTTTAAGCGGCCACTATCTTCTAAAAAACCAACAAACGAATGATCGTGAGAAATCTTTACAAGCGTATTATCGCGGTAGAGGTATAAACGGGTGTCGCCTACATGCGCATAATAAAATTTATTGTTTTCAATATCAACCAGGGCCAGTGTGGCTACACAAGCCATTTCGCTGTTTTGACTGCTGTGGTGCCGTTCTTTAAACACAACATTGTTTGCAGAAATAAATGCATCCTTAACCAGGGTAAGGTAATCAGTAGTTTCAATTTTCAGTTGCTCCAGAATAGCCTGCCTGGCAAGTCCTGAGGCTACTTCACCTCCAGAATAACCTCCTACACCATCAATAACACTGGCAACGATTAGCTTTCGTTTAAATAGAGGTTCGGCAATAAAAGTGTCCTCATTGTTGATGCGTACTTTACCGGTATCTGTAATACCAAAATAGTTTTCAGCCATTATTTTGATGGGTATTTTTTATGTCCCGAAAGTTGGCTACCAACATCAGCACACAAATGATTAACAAGCTTATTGATATTACTTCTTTCATACGTTCGGCTTAAAAATATTGATGCCTACAATGCCATTCAACACCATTTTAGAGTTTACAGGAAGCTCCACCCAATGAGGTTTATCCTCCGCACAAGCCATAATTTCATGTTCGTTTAGTATGGTCTTTTCGCCAAAAGATGCTACATAAAATTTACCTGTTGGTTTGTTAAACCTAATGCGCAAGTGAGGTGAGTTTAACCAATCGCTCGGAATTTTAAATATTTCAGGCCCTTCTTTCCTCTCATCATTACCCGATACCACTATTTCTTCAGTCTTCATCAGGTATTCAATTTTCTTACCACTGTATGCTTTGTCCGGTATAATAGTTTCGAACCGGGCCAGGGTAGCCTGGTCATCTGTCTTTTGCATACCTTCTTTGTAAACAAGGTTTTCCAGGTAAGGAATTTCGTAATATCCTTCGCTGTAAAAGGTAAAAGCATTTAATAGGTCAGGGTTAATATCAAATGTTTCGGCTATACCGGTTTGCCGGGGTATAAAGGTTACCCGCAGGTTTTCTTCTTTCTCTTTTGGTTGAGGCTTGCCTGGTAATAATTTGCCTATAAAACTTTTATCTCCACGGTTATAATCGGGGTGCGATACAAAGCGAAAAACCCATTTGTTACTGCTGGGTTCTACTGTTTTTCCTTGCTTTTTGTATTCTCTTAATACTTCGTAAAACTGCTTGATAGATTCTTGTATAATAAGACCGAAGATGCCCTTTTTATTATCCATAAAATGGCTGTAATCCTCGGTGTTGAAGCAAATAATGTACTCATGGTAGAACACTACCCGGTTAGCAAAAGATAACTGGCTAATGGAATCGTAAAATTTTTCCAGAATGTATTTGTATACATCATCCGGAGTAAGGTTGTTTATTGCTGCTGTTTTTAGCTCCGGTTCCTTTTTTAAAAACCAGTCGTGCAA
>JANPPB010000763.1:0-2886 GCA_031428295.1 Segetibacter sp.
GAATTTTACATCCATGGTAAGGATGGCAAAATCCAATCCAAAGACAGCCATGGTAATGACCCTAATCCGCCACAAGGTTAAAATTTAAAATATGGAGTTTGAGGTTTATTGCGATGAAAGTGGGTTGGAGGCATTATCGAACAAAGCGGCACATACTTTTACCGCTATAGGTGGTATTTGGTTTCCTGCAGAATTCAGGCAGGAATTTAAGAAACAAATGTTATCTATTAAGCTAAGGCATGGCATTGCTGGTGAATTGAAATGGCAAAAAGTATCTCCCCTTTATTTTCATTTGTATCGGGACATTATAGACTATTTCTTTTCTGCGGAATATCTAAGGTTCCGGGTGATTTTAGTCGAGGCTGCTAAGGTGGACAATATGCACTTTAATAATGAGGATGCGGAATTAGGTTTTTACAAGTTCTACTATCAGTTACTCCACCATTGGATTTATGACTTCAACAGGTATGATATCTTTCTTGACTTTAAAGTGAATAGGAATAAAGGCAGACTAAAGGAGCTTGACAAAGTTCTTAATAACGCCAATATTACTTCACGGATTAAGCAGGTTCAGGGATTACCCTCAGAGCAGTCATTGGGAATTCAATTAGCAGATGTATTGACAGGATTGGTGGCTTCAAAGTTTAATGGAAATGTGACCAGCGAAGCCAAACTTGGTCTGATAAATCATGTTGAGAATAGTTATCTCCGGAAAGTCATAGCACCTACTCCAAAATGGGAAGAGAAGTTTAATGTATTCCGCATCAACTTAAAAGGAGGTTGGTAGCCATGGAATACAAAAAGATTAAATCCTATAATTATACAGAAGCTGATTTGAGACAGTTATGGTCTGATACTTACTGTGTTGCTCCGATAATAACGTTTGATGGCATTGAAGTCAGATTTTACGCAAACATGTTTGATCATGCTTTTTACGAAAGTGCAAATCATAAGGCAAAAGATAAGTCAGTATTGTCTCTAAACCGTTGTGAAAAAATGTTATGGATTAAAGATACTCTTCAGGATCCCGACGCATTATTAAAGAAGGGCTGGGACAGTAAAACCAAATCTTACGACCATACACGTAGAGTAGCAATGGTCAAGGGCAATTATGTTGTAATTATATTAATCTATGCTGCAAAGAAAGCGAGGTTCATCACTGCATTTCAAATTGATGATGACGAAAACCTGGAATTGTTTAAAAATGGTCCAGATTGGACATAAAAAAAACGCTGATTAGCTGGTTCAGCGTTCGAGACCTTTGTAGGTTCCAAACCAATGGTAAAGAACAATGCAAACATAGAGTAAAAAGTTATTAAAAGTTGTAAAAAGTTGTAAAAATTATGCTAACTCCTTCGTTTAAAGAAGATCACATCTCACAAATACCGGCACTTCAGTTCCTCATGAAATTGGGTTACCGGTATCTAACACCGGAGCAGGCATTAGCAGCAAGTATTGGCAAAAACAGGAATAGTGGAACGTTCGGGGCAAGGTGTTGATAAAATATTTTACCAAAGCATAGCTGAAGCGAAAGGCTTGCCGGATTATTCTCACTCGGATGATTTTCAGGTCGAACTGAGGTTGTCGGCAATTGTAAAGGATAAAGCTTTTGCATTATTTATTAAGCAACTGCAAAAAGACAGGCAGTATGATAAAAAATTGAGCGTCAAAGAAATTTTAGTGCTCGAAGCAGTCAGAGAATGCAAGCCAAAATCGGAGTTAGATAAAACTGTTCTCGAGAAACTTATAACAGAGGGTTTACTGGAAAAACAAGGGAAGACATCAAATCAAACCATCAGTCTTTCCAGAGCCTATTACGCCTTTACCAATAAAGAAGTGGACTATACAAAAAATGCTCCGGTTGATGAAGGCTATGTGATGATGAAAATAAATCAGTACCTGGCAGCCTGGAGGAAAGCCAAGATGGGAAAATTTGTTGAGTTGTTTAATGGGCATTTAACCAGGGACCAGGTTAAAAACCTTATTTATAAACTTTCAGATCCTCAAACCGGTTATCTGGAATTTACAGGCACAGGCTCCGGACGAGAATATTTTGTTAGTAAGAAAGCAGTTTCCGGAGGTAAACTCATACAACGTGCGATTGAAATAGGCTTGGAAGAAATGAAGAAATCTGGCGAGCTAAAAATCGAACCCACAAAAAAGCCACAAGATTTCCACAAAACTGAACGTGAAGATTAGTCCTAAATTGGTCATTAACACTGAAAATCAATTAGTTAATAGTATGATGAAGAACACAAGTTTTCCACAAGATTTTATAAAAAAGTATGCAGACAGTGCTAAAAATAAAAAACCACACCTTGTCGGTGTGGAGCGGCTATTCGGCTTCCGTAGCCAGAGCAATGCCCTTTGGGTATTGCAAAAATTTAAAGAGAAATATTGCCCATCTGCACACTAAGAAGGATACCCTTCAACGGCTTGAAGCCGACCTTCATGAGTAACAGGCAATAAGTTAGAGACTTGGAAAAGAACATTAAAAAAACGCAAAGCTCGGTGAACTTCCGGGAACATCGAGCTTCGAAACTCTACCTCCCGAAAACTGGTGAGGAGAGCCCGACAAAGATAATTTTTTTTGATTAGCAGAACAATTAAAGCAAGCAAATGGAAACTCCATCATTTAAAGAAGATCACATATCACAAATACCGGCGCTGCAGTTCCTGATGAAATTGGGCTACAGGTACCTGACACCAGAGCAGGCATTAGAAGCAAGAACAGGTAGGAGTTCAAATGTTTTGTTGGAGGCTGTTTTAAAAAAGCAACTTAAAGAGATTAATAAGATTGAGTATAAAGGCAAAGAGTTTCCTTTTACGGAAACAAACATAAATACAGCTATTCTTGCACTTAGAGACTTACCCCTGCAGGATGGT
>JANPPB010000764.1:0-2327 GCA_031428295.1 Segetibacter sp.
TATGACCGTGAATGAAAAGCCACTGGACACATTTTTTGATAGAGTATCAGAACCGTTGACAGAGTATGGCAAAACATCATTAAAAAGAAAGTTTTCTACACGTAATGCTGTTGTTCAATCTCTATCATTCATAGAAAATACTGCCTGGGACATAGTAAAGCACTTTACTGATAACATTCAAAACACAGGGTTTAAAGCACAGTTGGTTGCACCAAATAAATTGTCAGCCATAAGGTACAGGGATATTTTAAAGGACATAGGAAGGATGGAAAAATCCAATCCAAAGACAGCCATGGTAACGATCCTAATCCACCACAAGGTTAAATGAACATTTATGGAACAAAACGACTTGCAGGAATTATTACAAGGTTTGCTTTCAGAAAGTCATGAGCAGGCATGGTTAGAATTTAAAACTAATGTTGCCGTACAAAAGGCAAGTGTTACACCCGAAGGAATTGGAGAATATATTTCAGCCTTATCTAATGGTGCCTGCATAAGTAATAAGGATTTTGGCTACCTGGTGCTCGGTATAAAGGATGTTACCCATGCTGTAGTGGGAACAAATTTTAATCCCCGCACGTATAAAATAGGCAACCAGGATTTTGAACTTTGGCTTCGAACCTTATTATATCCAAAAGTTAGTTTTGAAATCTTTGAATTTACATTCCAACAACAGCATATCGTTCTGTTTCGTATACCCGCTGCCAAAATTGAACCGGTTAATTTTCAAAAGAAACCATACATAAGAGTAAACAGCCAAAAAACAGATTTACGAAATTTCCCTGATTATGTACGGCAGATATACAATTCCCTGGAAGATTGGAGCGCCAAAATAGTACCTTCTGCATCCTTAGAGCATTTAGACACCATGGCTTTACAGACAGCCAGGCAGAAGTTCAAGGATAGAAGTATTAACGAAAGCTTTTATAATGAAATAGAAAATTGGGACACTGCTAAATTTTTAGATAAAGCCAAAATAAATATTGATGGTAAGCTTACTCATACGGCTTTACTACTTCTTGGAAAACCAGAGGCTGCACATTTTTTATTGCCTGCTGTGGGGGAAATAACCTGGAAATTAAATACAGAACAAAAAGCCTACGAGCATTATGGTATGCCACTGTTACTCAATACAAGTAAAGTGTTGCATCAAATTCGGAATTATCAATACAAGTTCTTTCCCGATAACGAACTACTTTCTATTTCCGTCAACAAGTATGAAACCCGGGTAATTTTAGAAGCGCTGCATAATGCAATAGCCCATCAGAATTACGCTATGAACGCAAGGGTAATTGTGGAGGAAAGGGCTGATAAGTTAATTTTTCAAAATGCCGGGGGCTTTTATACCGGTACACCTGATGAATATTTTTTTGGCGATAAGACCCCTGATAAATATCGAAATAGCTGGTTAGCAAAAGCCATGGTTAACCTTGGTATGATTGATACTGTCGGCTATGGAATTCATACCATGTTTCTTGAACAAAAGAAGCGATATTTTCCATTACCAGATTACTCCAAATCTGAACCAGATAAAGTAATACTTGAAATATATGGTCAGGAGATAGATGTTAACTACTCCAAATTGCTTATAGAAAATAAAAGTCTGGATTTAAAGACCGTTATTCTATTGGATAGGGTGCAGAAAAAACTAACCATTACAAAGGATGCGGCAGAATATCTAAAAAAACAAAAACTAATTGAAGGGCGCAACCCTAATTTTTACGTATCAGCGTCCATTGCAAAAGCAACGGGAAAAATGGCTCAGTATATAAAAAATAAGGCGTTTGATGATAGGTATTTTAAGGATATGCTTCTGGAATATATCAAAAAAAATGGACAGGCTACAAAGGAAGAAATTGACGGATTGATTTTAGATAAACTACCTGCCGTTTTAGATAAGGAACAGCGAAAAAATAAAGTAAGAAACATGGTGTATAGCCTATCTAAAAGGGAGCAAATCATTGAAAATCATGGTACTAATCGCTTCCCGATATGGAAAATTAAGCCCGGATTTTAGTTAAACCTTAGACAGACTTAGATAAACTTTTAGATAAACATTTATGGAAACACCATCATTTAAAGAAGATCACATCTCCCAGATACCGGCGCTGCAGTTCCTGATGAAATTGGGCTACAGGTACCTGACACCAGAGCAGGCATTAGAGGCAAGAACAGGCAGAAGTTCGAATGTTTTGTTGGAGGCTGTTTTAAAAAAGCAACTTAAAGAGATTAATAAGATTGAGTATAAAGGCAAAGAGTTTCCTTTTACGGAAACAAACATAAATACAGCTATTCTTGCACTTAGAGACTTACCCCTGCAGGATGGT
>JANPPB010000765.1:0-1803 GCA_031428295.1 Segetibacter sp.
CGGTTGTAGTATTTCCCATCTTCGTGCATCATTAAACTGCCGGTTAGCACTATTTTTTTTTCGGCACTTATTCTTTTCATCCATTCAAAAGCCGCTCCATCCATCGTTTCAGCAAACAACTCCGGTTGCATGCTAAAGCCGGTTGTAAACATCTCTGGTAAAATCACCACTTCGGTTTTTTCCTGAATGCCCATAATCTTTTCTTCCAGCATTTGCAGGTTAGCCTGGGGGTCTTCCCAAAATAGGTTGGTTTGTATTAATGAGAACGTGAGAGATGACATCAGGTAAATTTTATGCTGCTATTAGTTGATGATCTTGAAAATTAAAAATATCAAAAATATGAGACACCTGTTATATCAACCGGCTTTATAATGTGCAAGTGAAGGTATCATTATTGCTCCTTCAACTTTTTTATAACAGCCCAAATCATATCAGGTTCATAACCTTTTTGATGAAGATAGGCAAAGGCCTTTGCCTGCCTGGTAAGGTATTGTTCGTCTTTTAAGCTGCTCCATTTTGCAGTAGCCAATTTTAGAAGGGTTTGTTCATAACCTTCCGGGGTAATTTCTTTTAAAGCTTTATTAATGCAATAGGTGCTGACACCTTTTTGCCGCAAGGCATATACGATCTTATTTCGTCCCCATTGATTCATTCTAAATTTACCTCCGGCAAACTGACAGGCAAAACGTTCTTCATTCAGATAATTGTTTTCAATCAGATCGCTTAATAATTCGTCAACCACTTGCCTGTGCAAACCAAAGCCATACAACTTGTCTTTAACCTCGCTATGGCATCTTTCCTGGTAAGCACAGTACTGCTTTATCTTTTGCAAAGCCTGCTCTTTGGTTAAAACTTTTCGTTGTATCATTTGCGGGTAAGCTGTAACTATGGTTGCAAGTTCTGGAAAGAGATTGATCAATTATTTGGGTGCATTTTAAGTTGTCGCTCTAATTTTTTTTTGGACGAGCTAAAGTTATATGGTCAACCGAGTTGCCCGCCGTAGCGAATAGGCGTCAAATTAAGAAAAGATTTTTCTTGGCACCAACACCCATTCTTTATTGAACCTCGTTGTGTCACTCCCTTGTACTTTCTGTTCTCCATGCAGCTTTCAAGACCTCACCCTCGTTCCCTCTCACCTCATCCGCCTTTCAGGCACCTTCTCCTAAAAGAGAAGGACAATGAATGTCTGTCTAATGGAGAGGGAGGCCAAACTTTTAATTGCTATTAAACTTTTGTGCTAACAAATCAGCCTTAAAATCTCAATCATCAAAATGTCCTGAAACCTTTATCTGGCTTGAGTTATAGCATAGTTTCATTAAAATTAGTTTGATGCCAATGCGCCATAGGGGGACACCCTTGTACTTATGTATTTTCATGTATCTTCTATTGTGAAGCCTAATAATATGAGATGAAACTGCTACAAACATTTGGTATGCACCCAATAATTTTTAGCCATTGAAAATACCATGCATAAGGTAATTATAGTGGCTGAGCAAAGTTTTCCGCCAAGCTGGCCCTACTTTCTCAGGTTATCTTTGTGCAATTGACAAATTACTGTAGGTTTGTCCATTTAGAACCAAATAGCGCAAAAACCATGAAGTTTATAGTTTCGTCTTCGTCGCTGCTAAAACACCTGCAGCAAATAAGCGGGGTAATTAATAGCAATACCGTGTTACCCATTCTCGAAGACTTTTTATTTGAGATTGAAGACAAAAAGCTTCACATAGTAGCCACAGACCTTGAAACAGTTATGCGGGTGCAAATGGAGGTAGAGAGCAAGGATAATGGACGGGTTTGTATTCC
>JANPPB010000766.1:0-2382 GCA_031428295.1 Segetibacter sp.
CCGGGGCTTTGGCTTTTTCAGGAAACGGTTCCGCCTTTGGCTTTTCTTTTGTCCCTTTTTGATTAACCGTATTGCTCCACCACTGGTTGCCGGTTGAGCGTTTTTTGGTTGGCCGTACCACTTCGTATTCGTGAAAAGGCTGTGTGGGTTCTTCATCTTCCTTTTCAACCGGGGGTTTTTCCTTTCTTGCTTTTGGGATCCGTTCTTTTGGAACCCGTTGATCTGTTTTGCTGGAATTAGCAATGATTTCGTTCATCTTTTCTATTTCGGGAACCGTAAAATACCGCCACTGTCCGGTAGCCAAATTTCCCAACGATACATTCATGATTCGCACCCTTGTTAGGGTATGTACCTCGTAGCCCAGATGTTCGCACATCCGGCGAATCTGCCTGTTTAAACCCTGGGTTAGTGTTATACGAAAACGTCTTGTGCCCTCTGCACGTACATAGCATTTTTTGGTTACCTCATCCAGAATAGGAATGCCATCAGACATTTTTCTGATAAACGCTTCATTAACCGGCTTGTCAACGGTTACTACATACTCCTTTTCGTGGTGGTTGCTGGCGCGAAGAATCTTATTCACTATGTCCCCATCATTGGTCAGGAATATCAGCCCGTCTGAATCTTTGTCTAAGCGACCAACCGGAAATATTCGTTTGCTGTAATTAATGTAATCAATGATGTTGCTTTTGTCGCTGGTATCGGTTGTTGAAGCAATGCCAACCGGTTTATTAAATGCAATGTAAACCGCAGCATTTTTCTTGGGTGATTTTATCTTTTCTCCGTCAATGGCTACCACATCATTTGGCTTTACCCAATCACCTTTACGTGCCGTTCTGTTGTTAATGGTTACCCTGCCTGTTTCAATGTATTTATCAGCTTCCCTACGCGAACAGAATCCCGAACCACTTACCACTTTGTTCAAACTTACCCGGTCATCGTTTTCAGGATTCATAGCCATTATTTTTGTAAAGATACAGGGCATGGCCCTTAAGGCAGAAGAGCGGGGCATTATACCGGATTTGGTTTATGTGCGGTTAAGGGTATGGGTATAAGGATAAAGTTTAAGTTTAGGTCGGGCTAAATTAAAACCAATATGTTGTGGAGCTCTTGCTTTATGGTAAGGTTGTATTTAGCGGGGTATAAAAGTTTTATGCACCAATACTTTTGTCAGGATTTTTTAACTGGTTAGCAAAGATGGCTTTTGAACTGGCTGAAAGGTTACAAAAAGGGTTCAGTGTAGTTCGGATAGTTGAAAAACGTCAGCAACAAAAGAAGCCAAAATAGTTTTATAGTTGAAGTTAAGACTTACGGCTAATTTATAAACGTCAAGTCGAAACTGATACTGATTGCGAACGGACGTTCCTGAAAATAGCTGATGTTTTATTTGTCTGCTCCAACAACACCAAGCCCTTTTGTGTGTAGTGTTTACTGTTTTTTGAAGATTAATTTATCCTTTTCAATGGTAACCTCGTATAAATTATTTGTCTTTATACATCCCAAAACTTTTTTGTACAATAAAGCCTTAGACTCATCAGTAATATTTTCATACCCTAAAGAGCCTGTCTTTGGATGAAGGAACATTAGATAAACTTTTTCATTCTTTATAACCAACAAAAAGTATGTTCTAAAGCCGCCGCTTCCGTTTAATCTTTTCTTAATATAAGGGGTGTCATCACTATTATTTAATCTTGTACCTGAAGCTAATAGCTGTATATCTTTATTAAAGAAATATTCTATAATGTCCTTTTCAATTGACATGTAAGAGTTATTTTTCTTTAACTTTTCAAATTGAACTTTAAAGTCTTCAAGGCAAAGTATTGTCATTAAACCAGGGAAAGTTCTTTAGTGGTTTCTTGAAAATCATTAATATTTGGTAGGAAAAAAAATATAGAATCAAGGTCAGCTGCAACATCTTTTAAATCATCTAATGCAGCTTTAAAATTTTTTATTTCTTCTTTGGCGATTCCTTTGGAGCGAATGTAGTTTAGAGAAATATATTGTCTTAAAAAAGTAGAGTGTAAATCTCTTAATGATGAGATCAAATCATTAATTGACATTAGGGAGTCATTATCTAAATTATTAAACCAAGTTATTTGCTCAATTTTTTCAACAAGAGAATTTATTTTATTTGTTCTATCATTGAATACTCTTTTAAACTCTAAAATTTTGTCTAATAAATTGTTGATTTTTACTTCATCAAATACATATTCTTTCTTTACCTCGAAAGAAAATTTCCTAACGTCTCCAAAAATTTCTGATATTCTAGATTTATAAGTTAGAAATTCCATTTTTATAGGATTTAGTACCTGGTTAGAAATGTAAATATAGGATGAATTGTTGCATGGATATGGATCTTTGCTCCATAGCTGACCAATGGAA
>JANPPB010000767.1:0-3912 GCA_031428295.1 Segetibacter sp.
AGGAATAGTTGTAGCACCCGATCCACCTATAAGTGGACTTACGTAAGGAATGTTTAAACCCATACCTCTTAAAATTAATAGTACCGCTACGAGGCCAACAAAATAAGGCACCATCTTTCGCATAAAATTACGGGTAGACAACTTGAGCATAAACCCGAAGTATGAAAACAAGAACATAGCAGGAATAGTACCCGCTCCAAAGAAGGCCATAAAGAGGGCTGCCCCCTTAACGGTACCGGTAGCTAGTGCACCTGTTATAGCAAGATAAATTAAGCCACAGGGAAGCAAACCATTAGCCATACCCAGCATAAGCTTACTGTACAAAGAGGGCTGCAATAAATAGGTACCTATAAGTTGCTGCACCCATTTGTTTACAAAAGCAAAACCCGGTAAGTGAAACACCGGTGACTTAACTACAGTTTGCACTAAAACCACCAGTATAAAAACACCCGCTACAATGGAAAACCACTGCTGGAATCCGCTGATAAACATCTGCCTGCCTGCCAATCCAAAAACTACACCCAGGATTGTGTAGGTAATAACCCGGCCTATATTGTATAACGATATGCCAATGATTTTTTTAGACCCCTCCAGGTTTTGTGTGGGCAATGAGAAGGCAATGGCACCACACATACCTACGCAATGCACGCTGCTTAATAACCCCATAGCCAAAGCCGATATGATGATCTGCCAGCTCACTTAACCGTTAAGTTTTGGGTATGATAAAATTGCTGATTGTTTGCGGTCCAGTTGATCTTTACCTCGTAACCAACTGTTGCCAATATGGTTTTGGGCACAGTCATTTTTCCCTGTTCATCTACCTGCAAAGGCATGCGTTTGTCTTTTGCCGAATTTGTAGCACAGTAAAACCAAACATCCCCCTTTATGCTCATGCCATTTAACTCATTGGGCAGTTTGATGGTTACTGCATCCGTTGATTGTTCTATTAGAACCTTTGATATTTTGTTTGCGTTTTTTGTTCCATCAATCCATTGCTGATAGGCAATTTCATCTTTGTAATAATCTTTCGAAACCAACTCAAAGTTTTGCTGCATACAACTGTACACCAACAGACCAATCAACCCGGCAAAAGCAATAAATGCTATTAATATTTTATTTCCCCAACTCATATAAAAAAGATTTTCTTATTCTATAACAGGCCCTAAAAAACTTGTAGTTATAACACCCACTTTTTTTGAACCCTCGTATAATGCCAGCTTTAATTTTGTTTTGCGCTGGTGTATTTTGTTAGCAGGCAGTACCACAAAAAAGGAACCACTACCCTGCCCTTCTTTTGCAACATCAATAAAAGGTTTACCTATAATTTCTATAGACCCGTTATGGTCATCCAGCTTAACGGTAAGAGGTATTTGCCTGGTAGTTTTATTGGCCACTTTAATGTTGTACAGGTTTGATATACTATCGGAACCTCGTGTTTGATATAAGATGCCGGGTGTACGCATAATGGTAGCATCCACATCTTTACGGGTAATTAAAATAAAAGACAGCAACAGTACTACCAGGCCACACAAGGCTGTGTACATTTTCATTCTTGAAGTAAGACGCAGCGGCTCTCCACTGGCTATGCTATTCTCACTGGCATAGCGTATCAAACCCTGTGGTTTGCCAATGCGGTCCATGATATTGTTACAGGCATCAATGCAAGCAGTGCAACCAATACATTCCATTTGCACGCCATTACGTATGTCTATGCCGGTAGGGCAAACCTTTACACAGGCATGGCAATCAATACAATCTCCAAATATGGACTCCTCATGTTTTTTTGCAAGCCCTCTTGGCTCACCTCTTTTGTAATCGTAGGCAACAACCATTGAATTTTTATCGAGCAACACACCTTGTAGCCTGCCATAAGGACAAACTACGGTACATACCTGCTCCCGGAAATGGGCATACACACCATAAAAAATTCCACTAAAAACCATGATCGATATAAGACCACTAAAGTGTTGGCTAACCGGTTCTGATATGATTTGGCCTAACTCTTTAATGCCGATAATGTAGGCGATAAAAAAGTTGGCTATTATAAAAGACAGGATGAAAAAAAACAGGTGCTTGGTTACTTTCTTTAAAATCTTCTCATTGTTCCAGCTTTGCTTGCTGAGCATTTTTTGCTTTGGGGCATCTCCTTCAATCATGTATTCAATTTTACGAAACATCATTTCCATGAAGTTGGTTTGGGGACATGCCCATCCGCAAAACAACCTTCCAAAAGCAGCAGTAAAAAGAATGATGAATAAGATGAAAGCGATCATACCCAGGCCCAGGATAAAAAAGTCCTGAGGCCAAAAGATTTTACCAAATAAGATAAACTTTGCCTTTAGTACATTAAAGAGAAACAGGGGCCGGTCGTTGACATAAACGAAGGGCAAACCAAAGAACAGGGCAAAGTATCCGAGGCTTAAATATGTACGAAGATTGTATAATTTACCTGAAGGCTTGTTGGCAAAAACCCACTTGCGATTACCCTGCTCGTCGAGTGTTGAAAGATGATCTCTAAAATCAACCGTACTGTTGTTATTTATATTATCTACTGTTGTGATCATTCGTTTGTAACCAGGCTTTTTTCGCTTTTGTTTTCTACAGTCGTATGCTCAGTTAGCTCTTTGTACACTTCACCCTGCGGCTCTTTTGCACCGGCCGGCTTTGATCCGTGTAATGATTTGATGTAGCTGGAGATTTGTGCAATTTGTACAGGACTAAAATCATCTTTCCACGATTTCATTCCCTTCTCCGGCACCCCGTATTTTATTATTTTAAAAACATCTTTAACACCGCCCTCGTACAACCAATAATCGTCGGTTAAATTAGGGCCAACAACGCCTTGTGCCTCCGCACCATGGCAGGGCGAACAAGATGCACCAAACAACTTTTTACCCTCACTTAAAGCGGAGGCATCAGTTAATAACACTACAGAATTTTCATCAACCTTACTTGCTGCATGCTTTAGGTATTCTTCCTTTTCTTTTACAGCATCTGCCATCGCAATTTCATATTCCTGTATAGTTGAGGGTGCGGTGTGTACTACTTCAAAACGATACAGGTACACAAGCGCAAACACAACGCATGCATAAAATCCATAGAGCCACCAGGGAGGAAGGCGATTATCCAATTCGCGGATGCCATCATAATCATGACCGGTATCAGCAACTGCACCTTCCGGTTTAAAGCTGTTTACCTTATCCCACCATACTTTCCAAATGGGTTCTTTATAAGCTATTGTTGCAGAAGCAACCACAATTTTATCTTTTGCAAGTAGGGTTTGGATGAACAGGCTCATTACAATTATTAACAACACCTCTAACCCAATAATAAAAACCATGGTATTGTAAGAGAAGGCTGACAACCCATCGTAATTGGTGATGGTTGGGGCTACTACTTCGGCTACCTTAACCTGTGCGGAGACGGGTAATGTAGCCATGCATAACATTACAATCCAAATAGCAGAAATGGATGCAGCTTTTTTAGCGGCTGCCTGCACCTTTTGCAAATGTATTTCTGCCACACCTAATAAAACATAGGCCAATAGTCCAATCACCAATAACAACGCCAGCATGATGCCTAATAATGTTATGGCAAAAGGGCTTGTTACCTGGCTGGTTACGGGTCCACCGGCAGCGTAGGTTGATGGTATTGTTATGGCATTTAACAGGCCAAGAACAAACAATGGTTTCAGTGTATTACTGATTATTTTCATTACGATCGTTTTACAATTAGCTTTCCTGCGCATCGTTCAGCGGCAATTCGCTTAAAGTGGTTATTAGTTTTTTATCGGCACTCATGGCCCAAAATGCCATGATGATAAAGAAGGTGAAAAAGATGAGGAAGGAAGTAATTCCTATTATATCCACATCCGTTATTTTTTCCAGGTAGTGTATAAATTTCATTGTGCAA
>JANPPB010000768.1:0-2610 GCA_031428295.1 Segetibacter sp.
TGAATGGTATGCCGGCAAAAGAGATCAGCGTAAAAAACCTGGCTTCCATCATACAGGCTCGTATGAGCGAGATACTCGATTTTGTTACTTATCATTTAAAACAAGTTGGTCTTGATAGTCGTGCTTTAAATGGAGGCATCATCTTAACAGGCGGAGGATCGCAATTAAAACACCTGATACAGTTAACAGAATATGCTACTGGTTTGTATGCCCGTATCGGCTATCCCAATGGTCATTTGGCAGCCAATCATATTGATGAATTAAAGAAGCCAATGTACAGTACCTGCATAGGTTTAATATTAAAAGGTTACAGCGATTATGAGCATAAGTATAAAGAATTTGAAAAGTCGTTCAGGAAAGTGATTGTACCGGAAAACCTGGTGCAACCAGAAGAAATAGCAGTGGCAGCAGGGCCGGTAATGGATAAAGTAAACACAGCAGGTAGAAAGGGAATGACCAGGTTTTGGGAGAAATTCAAGAACAACTTATTGGAGCTTTTTAAGGAAGAAGGCGACCAGGACCTTAAGTAAGTCCGGAGCCCTGAGCCGGGAGTCTGAAGCCAGAAGAAAAGAAATAGAAGATGGAAGGGTTTTTACTTATTGATGGTAAAGTAATTAACATGTTGGGGAAAGTGAAGCAACAGTAAGTTATCAATGAACAATTAATATTGCACCATTTATTTATACCAATGATTTAATGACTAATTGACCAATGACCCAATTGACTAATGACTAATGACTCAATGACCAATGACTAATGACCAAACAAACACAACAACAATAAAACTCACTAATTAATATTCGTTACTATGATACACTTTGATCTGCCGAAGCAAAAGTCGTCTATCCTAAAAGTGATAGGTGTTGGTGGTGGGGGCGGCAATGCCGTAAACCACATGTATTCTCAAAGCATCGATAGCGTAGACTTCATTATATGCAATACCGATGCGCAGGCATTGGCAAACAGTAAAGTACCCAACAAAATTCAGTTAGGACCACACCTTACACAAGGTCTTGGTGCCGGGGCTAATCCTGAAATTGGTAAGCAGGCAACTGAAGAAAGCCTGGAAGAGATTAAACGCATTTTAGAAGTAAACACGAAGATGGCTTTTATTACCGCAGGTATGGGTGGTGGTACCGGAACAGGTGGCGCTCCCATCATCTCAAAAATTTGTAAAGATCTGGGAATACTTACCGTGGGTATTGTATCAACCCCATTTACCAACGAGGGGCCCAAGCGTATGCGCCATGCCGAAGAAGGTATTCAAAAGCTGAGAGAGAATGTGGACACCCTGTTGGTCATCTCAAACGATAAGTTGCGCCATCAATACGGCAATCTTAAAGTTAGAGAAGCCTTTAGCAAAGCCGATGATATTTTGGCAACTGCCACTAAGTGTATTACCGATGTTATTACCAGCAATGGCCAGATAAATGTTGACTTTGCAGATGTTTGTACTGTAATGCGCAATGGTGGTGTAGCTATTTTAGGTAGCGCAACTGCCGAAGGCGAAGACCGTGCACAACGTGCCATTGAGAATGCAGTTAACTCTCCTTTACTAAACGACAGTGAGATTAATGGTGCTAAATGGATACTCGTAAATATTACTTCCGCCGAAGGCGACCATGAAATAACTATGGACGAAGAAGATGCCATTATGAGCTACCTGCGCCAGCAGGCAGGAGAGGATACCGATGTGATTAAAGGAATAGGTTTTGACGATAGCCTGGGAGCCAAAATTGGCGTAACCATTATAGCTACAGGTTTTGAGCATAAAGACCCGTTTAAGCCACAGGAAAAACCAAAGCCTGAAGCAAAAAAGGAAGAGAAGATCCTGATGCAGCTTGGGGTTGATGGCGAGGAAAAGAAATTGTATACCCAGCCTTCGCTGCAATTAGAAGATAAAGATCCATTTGCTCCACGTTTGGTTGAAAATGAAAGTGCCGGGCCTGCAATCATTCACCCTTTAGCATCATACGAGGCGCCGTTGGAAGAAAAGTTGACCATACAAGAGCAGCCGGCACAAATTTTAAGTTTAAAAACAGAAGAAACGCCTAACTTCCGTTTCAATATACAGGCAGAAGAAACTCCTAAAGCTGAGGTGCCACCGGTACAACAACCTACAGGGCAGATGAGGCCAATAACCAATAGCAATGTACAATCCGGCATAAACAATGTTCCACCCAATAGGGGTGGTGCTTTTCTGAGTAAGCCTTCCAATATCTATGCTGAACCTAAGCCAGGAGAACCGCAATCCGGCAATCCTATGGATGCTAAACCTTCCACACAACCAGCTTTGCAACTACCGGAGTTTGAAATGAAGCTGGTAATGAAGGATGAAGTTCCAGACACGGCGGATAAAGTTAAGCAACCTCAGTCTCAGGTTATTCCAGCTTCTATAGAGGAACCTGCAATGCAGGACGATATAGAGGATCAAAAGCGAAGGGCAGCAGAAAGGATACAAAAGTTGCGCAACTTGTCCTTTAACATGAATGCCTCCGATGCTAACAACGAGTTTGAGACCGTGCCGGCTTATATCCGCCGTAATATGGAGTTGTTTGGTAACAACACCATTACATCGGCCGAAAATTTTTACAGCAAATACAATGTAAA
>JANPPB010000769.1:0-2266 GCA_031428295.1 Segetibacter sp.
CCTCTGTTGTACCAATTTCTGCTTCTTTTGCTGCTTTGTCTTTTGTGTCAATTAAGTCACCCACAGGTTCCTCAATATTATATATTTCAAGTTTTGCATTGCTCAGTTCCTCATCAGTTGTCACATGGTTTTCATCTTTTAAATGGCGATGAGCCAACTCACTTACTGTTTCGCCTTCAATAGGTTGAGCTTGCTTTTCTTTAAAAAGACTTGTTGCCTTGGGTTCCATAAAAAATATTTTAAAGAATGTGTTTAAATATTATGCCAGCAATGATATAAAATTGTGGGGAGTACAACAATAGTTGGTTACTTAAAAGTATAAAATAAATTTTTGAGTTTAATTTTTCGTTTAAAAGAAAACGTCAGGATGGATATGCATCTAAATTGAAAACAACAAGTTGAAAAGCTGTTTAAAGCCACCTGTATATTGCCACCCCACCCGTTGTACGTTATGTATTCCTTGCAAATGAGCCTGACCTGGTGCGTTTTGAACCCGGTGATACATGTGGCTTCTGGTTTAACACGCCTGATGGTGTCAGTTGGGCACCCGGTGATTCGCGTTTTAAAAAGCAACTGTCTTGATTATTTGTTTTACCATCTGTTCCTTTTCCTGTAGTAATTACGATTGAGTGAGAAAGAAATTTCGCCGTATGCTTTGTAAGCTGCGTGGGAGGCGAGGGTTTCAATGTCAAATTTGCCGCAACCCCAACTCCTTCAAAAACTGATTGTGCTTGTCCTTTGCTTTTGTTACCCGTTCTTCTATTTCAACCATGTTTTGATGCACAATTGAAAGGTTAATTATTTCTTCATCCACCGAAGTGCTTACATACCTTGATATATTTAAGTTGTAATCATTTCTTTCAATCTCCTCCATCGAAACACGGCGTGAATAACGCTCGTGTTCGGTTCGGTTCATGTAGGCTTCAACAATCTTGCGAGTGTCGTTTGGCTCGTCCTCTTCGCCATCGCGCAAACGGTTTTGGCGTTTGCCTTTTTCGTAATGCCCACTTGCATTAATAAACAGGACATCATCAAACTTTTTACATTTCTTCAGTACCAATATGCAGACAGGAATACCGGTGGAAAAAAACAAGTTAGCCGGTAACCCTATCACGGTATCAATATGACCATCTTTTAAAAGCTTGGTGCGAATGCGTTCTTCTGCGCCGCCCCTGAACAATACGCCATGTGGTAATATAATTGCCATCGTACCTTCTTTGCCAAGAAAGTGAAAGCCATGCAACAGGAACGCAAAGTCTGCCGCCGATTTTGGTGCAAGCCCATAACTTTTGAAACGAAAATCTTCACCCAAAACTTCGTTTGGCTCCCAACGATAACTGAATGGTGGATTGGCAACAATGGCATCAAACTCCATCTTTTTTGCGGGGTTCATTTCGTTGAGCATATCCCAATCGTTGGCTAACGTATCGCCATGATGTATCTGAAACTCCGTGTCCTTTACACCATGCAGCAACATGTTCATACGTGCAAGGTTGTAGGTAGTAATGTTTTTTTCCTGCCCGTAAATTTTACCGATGGTTCCGCCGCTGTCGGTTAACCGGCGGCGCACATTTAGTAAAAGCGAACCTGAACCACAGGCAAAATCCAACACCTTATCCAGCTTTTTCTTTTTACCGGCGGCAGGGTCCTGGCTATCGAGTGTTACAATTTCTGAAAGAATGGTGGATATCTGCTGCGGTGTATAAAACTCACCTGCTTTTTTACCGGAGCCTGCAGCAAACTGACCAATCAGGTATTCATAAGCATCGCCCAGAATATCGCTGTTGGTAGAAAACTTAGAAATGCCTTCGGCAATTTTTGTAATGATGGTACATAGCCTGGCATTGCGCTCTGCATAGTTTTTACCCAGCTTTTCTGAGTCTAAGTTGATCTCAGAAAACAATCCCTGGAAGCTACTGTCGAACGATTGATTTTCTATGTACTTAAACCCATTTTGAAGGGTGTGCAATAACTCGCCGTCTTGCTTGCGGGCCATTTCTGCAATGCTGCTCCATAAATGTTTGGGCTCAATAACATAATGCACTTTGCGGCGCATTTGTTTTTCAAATGCTTCTACATCTTCCTTATTTGCGGCATACCAAATGGATAAAGGTGCCTGCTTTTGCTCTTTATTTACGGTGGGATAATCTGCGCCCAATTCTTTATTTGCTGCTGCCTCATAGTTGTCGGACAGGTAACGCAGGAATAGAAATGACAGCATGTAATCCCGAAAATCGTCTGCATTCATGGCGCCACGCAGGTCGTC
>JANPPB010000770.1:0-2578 GCA_031428295.1 Segetibacter sp.
ATTGTGTATGATACCAGCGGACCTTATACGGATGAAAATGTGAAAATTGATATTAAGGAGGGCTTGCCGCGTTTGCGTGAGCAATGGATCCTTGATAGAAATGATGTGGATCAACTGGACAATGTTTCATCGGAATATGGAAGACAACGGCAGGAAGATACATCGCTCGATGCACTGTGCTTTGAGCACATCAAAAAACCTTTGCGTGCAAAAAGCGGTGCCAATGTAACACAACTGCATTATGCAAAAAAAGGGATCATCACACCGGAGATGGAATACATTGCCATCCGTGAAAACCAGCGTATTGAAGCATTGAAGTATAAACTCAATGGTCAGTACGAATTATTAACCCAGCAACATGCAGGAAATAGTTTTGGTGCAAATACGCCCAAAGGGCTTATCACGCCTGAGTTTGTGATTTTGTACCGCTTTATACTACTTTTTACCACTTTGCGTTATATTTGAACTGCTAAAGAGTTTTGAGCCTACATATCTCATCCCATGATGGGTGTTGCCAGTACTGGCACGGGGGCAAAAAGATTTTTTAGCTTTTTTATTTTATACCCGTTTCATCCTCTTCGTACAAGTTCAACACCGTTTCGTATTTATGCCTAAGGGCATCAAAATAACGGCTTTCCTTCATCATTAGTTTACGCTGTACCGCCCACACATCAGATAATCAATAATGCTTAACTCCGGCATCTCTTTGCTGGGTACTATTTCGAGTTTGTAATTTGCCTCACTATCGTTCTTCGCTTCACTTGCTGCCAATGCTTTTTCAACCGCCTCCTGGAAACGATTGAGTGAATTATTGCCCCGTTGAGAAAGGTATAAATTATACCAGCTACCGGTGTGTTGCAGCCTGCCATTTAGTAAGTGGTGGAGCACATGTTCTCCCTTCCTTCCTACCTATCTACTTCTTAAACCCTATCTTCTCTCTGTCATCCCATTTTCTTTGAGCTGCTTTATCGTCTATCAGGTTTTCCATAGCGTCGTAAATCTGGTTAAGCTGCACATCATGTTCGCCCAGTCTTTCTTTTATTTGTTTCAGTTGTTCCTTCAAATCAATTTGCAACAGCAATGCCTTTCTTACTTCTACAAAAGCTCTCATTATGGCAATGTTCATGTTAATTGCCCTGTCGGAATTGAGGATGCCGCTTAACATAGCTACGCCTTGTTCGGTAAATGCATAAGGAAAGTATTTAGTATGTTGACCCCTGCCTTTCTTTAAGGTTTCATTTTGCAACCTTAAAGAGTTGATTTGTTTTGAGGTTTCATTTTGAAACCTCAAACTGTTGCTATTTTCTAAAGTTTCAAATTGAAACCTTAAAGCCTCAAATTCTTCTTTGGTAAGCTGAAACATAAAGTCTTTAGGGAACCGCTTTATATTCCGTTTCACAGCAAGGTTTAAGGATTTTGTTTCCACTTCATACAACGCTGCTAAGTCTCTGTCAAGCATTACCCTTTCACCTCTTATTTCATAAATACGGTTTTGTATGGATTGTAATATTTGCATTTGATAAAATTAGGATTGAAACCCTTCTGTACCCACAACGAGTTTCTTGCGGTTGCCATAGAAAACTGGGTCGCCGCTTTCGTCTATGAAGAGGTATGTTTTGTTGGTTACTGGCATTTGCGATAATTATAGCTTTCTCTTTGTTATTTTTTAACTTCTATCGCATCTTTCATTTCTACTATCTCTGCAATGTCTGATGTTGACAGAATTTTCTTTTTCTCAAATTCTTCCAAAAGCTCGTTGTCTTTAAAATCTTTCCAGGTAAGGTCATAGAAGTTGACCTTTAATGAAAAGTGGTTGGTTAATTTAGTCAATGATGGGAAACGGATAGACGATACTATTTTGTTAATATCGCTGGTTGTTTGATACTCTCTTACAGAAGGATCTGGAAACTTCAGTTGCTCCTTAGTTGGATATGCGGCGAAAAACGTTTTCAGATTGCTTAAAACTAAGTCTTTGGTGTCTTGCATCGCTTTGATTAGAATACCTGGCAGCACCTTATTTGCAGCTTTAATTTTTTCTTGTAAATCATTTAGCTCTTTTTCGAAGGCTATCATTTCTTCTTTTTTAATAATAGACTTTCCTTCACGACTGGTAAGAGCAATAAGAAATTTTTTACGTAGAGCCTCAACTTCATCCTGTAGCGTTTTTATCAAATTGTTTTCCTTTAAGAAGTCAGCATTGTTAATCAGCTTAATCCTGGATTGAAGAAGCTCTTTTAGTTTTTCATCTTGAATAGGTAAACCCTTCTTCGGAAATTCAACGAGCATATTTTGAATGCGACCGCCACTAAAACGTAGTTCCGCTAATTGTACTTTTGCATTGTAGGTTTTTATCTTACGTTGTAGATTTGGGGCTAAAGGTGGATCTAACTTTATAGCTTCCTGAATGGTTTTGAAAGTGGACGTATTAAAATCTTCTGTCGAGGGCTTTATGACAACTTCCTCGTCTTCGCCATAAATTATATTAATAGCTTCCAAATTCTTAACCAGTTGCTTTTTTTCTACCTCGTCTTCAGGAGGAAAGAAATCAGCAATCAGTTTAGGAACTGTATAAGG
The DNA here is from genome assembly GCA_031428295.1 of Segetibacter sp. GTDB lineage: Bacteria > Bacteroidota > Bacteroidia > Chitinophagales > Chitinophagaceae > Segetibacter. Next base: position 2,575 of record JANPPB010000770.1, read on the forward strand.
GTCA
>JANPPB010000771.1:0-7289 GCA_031428295.1 Segetibacter sp.
TTCCTTACGAACAAGAGGAATTGAATTCTTTAAAAAACAAAACCTTTCAGGATAAAAATGCGACTATTTACAATCTTGCATGGTCGATGTTGTATTTCAACAAAGCAAAAAGATTTTCTAAAACAACTACAACCCCTACAAGAAAGCAACTACTGCAATGGAAAAACGCTTTGGATTCAGCTCATTATTTTTATCGCAGTATCAATATCGCATATAACTATTTTATAGAAAAGAAAACCGATCCTTATTTTGAATTAATCGGTTTTAATGAAAAAATATACTTCAAATTAGACAATGATCTATATGAATTCCGAGGTCTCTTCAGTGGGTACTTTAGCAGAGATATTTATCCCGATTATCAGCGAATATTCTATGCTTTCAAAAACTCAAATACTTTTTACTTCGACTCGCTTAAATACTATGCATCTCTGTACAGTATGCCTTTATACCTGTCAGAAGTTGAAGATGTTCCGGAACTAAAAAAAGAGTTTGAGTTTAATGCCACCACCCCTTATTTAGGTACACATTATGGAATGTCCCAAGCGCTTGATCTAATCGCAAGGTATCTACAGTATCAATATCTCGCTTCGGATAAAGTGAGCAATTCAATTACCCTAAATAAGAATCGTTTCTACGAATCCTACGACGATTTTGTCAGCAAATTGAACCTCAATGACAAACACAAATTTTTGTACGAAGATGGAATAATTGGCAAAGATGATTTTTTCAACAATGAAATAAATGAAGCGGCAACAACAGCGTTATTAAAGCTTTTGAAAACGAAATTCCCCGATGATGGTATTCGAACTTATCCAAATCAAAACGTAGGTAGTGCAGGTCCTGAAGATGTTTATGTTACTAAATACTACTTCCCCAATCCGGCACCCTTTCCATCTGCCGCTGCCTATGTAAACAACTTTAGACCGGGACTGAGAACTATGAAACAAGTTGATAATTACCTGGTCACAAATTTTACCAATGCAGGTTATGCAGGACACCTGCGGTATTATTATGTAAAGTCAGGTTTCGCCATTACCTCAAACCTTGAAAAAATAAATAAAGATGGCTCCCCGGTTACCGGCAAAGCCCGGTGGAATGTTTCACCAGGAGGTAATGGTTCATTTTCGCTCTACCAGGTTTTTAAATCCATCTTCTTTGAAACTGAGTCGCACTTTAGAATGTTTGCTTTTATCGTTGCTCCTAAAAAGCCAGATCTACAGGATCGACCGGCATCGCTTCCAGCCATGCAGGACCTTATAAAATATAGTTATCCTTCGTTACCACCCGACATTCACAATTCAGTTTTAGATTATAAAACGCTGTCCATTTTGGTTTACCATTTTTTGCAAAGTGATATAGGTGAGGTGCCCATGCTGGAAACAAAAAATGCACTGCCTGTAAAAAAGCATTTGTCTAATTCAAAACTGGCAGCTTTACTTGTTCGATAAAAGATTTTTTAATATTTAAATTTAGAAAGGTTTAAACATTTTCTTTTAAGCATAAGTTACATGCCATGAAATTGAGAAGGATCATTATAGCATTCGGTTTTATTACAATTTGTAGCTTGCCTACCGATGCACAAATACAAGCACCGGCAAGCGACTCGCTTACCCTTGCACAGGCGTTTATTAATTTGTCTTTAACGCAACAATATTTTGATACCCTGCGTAACGACCGGGTTGCAAAAATTATCCCTTATGAGGAAAATGAGTTGGGCACAATTGTCGATTCCGGTTTTATCAAAGCGAATAATTCTGTGTTTAACCTTAGCCTCTCACTCCTAAATCTCAACCACATCAAATTCCTGTTCAGAACCAAAACCGAAGTAGAGCGGGATAAATTACTAACCTGGAAAAAGCATCTTGACAAATCCATCCAGACCTTTAACAATGCCAGTCTTAGCTCTTATTTCAATTTATCGAACGACCCATCTGACCAGGGGAATGAAAGACGGTCGTTCAATGAATTTATTGGTCTGTCTGATACACTTGGAGAAAATATTAAAACCGACATCCGCCGCATAAGAGGGTTGATAACTCCATTTTTCAACGAGAACATTTATCCAGATTTTCAAAGAATATTTTACCAGGTGAAGGAAACTGAAAAGTTCAATTTCGACTCTCTTACCTTTTACACTTCCTCATTCAACCTTCCATTGAGCCGCTATATTTTGGATAATCAGGAGGCAGGCAGAAAGAGAATTAGTATGGAAAACCGGGCTGGTAATTTTACCCTAAATCAATTTTATACTACCGACCAAAAGTTAGAGCTCATTTCAAAGTACCTGCAATTGTATTACCTGGCTGGCAAAGAAAATACTTTGAAGTTGACTATGAAAGACCGCTTTACACTACATGATCATTACCTGAAGTTTAATGAAGAGTTGACACAATTTTATAAAAATAACCTTGCAGATTCTTTTTTTAACAAGGAGATCAATGCAGCCACCAGTAAAAAAATATATGAGAAATTAAATAAAAAATATCCCTTGAGTCTTGATGGCATGGGCAACCGTAAACACATGGCTATGCCCAGTATGATGGGTAATGAGAGGCCACCCGGTAAATACTATTTTCCAATACCGGCACCACGTCCCTCCGCAGCATTGTATGTAAACAATTTCAAGCCCGGCCTTTCTACCTACAAGCAGGTTGACAATTACCTGGTCAATATTTTTAATGGTGGGGGTTATAATGGCCGTATGCATTATTACTACGTAAAGTCAGGTTTTGCCGTTACTACCAATCTCGAAAAAATAAATACCGATGGAAGCCCTGCAAGTGGAGCACAACGCTGGAATGTATCTGTAAGCGGTAATGGGTCGTTCTCCATGTACCAGGTATTTAAATCTATATTTTTCGATACCGAATCCAACTTCAGAATATTTGCATTGGTCGTGTCACCAAATAAAGCTACCGTGCAAAGCAGTGCATCATCTCTGGCTGCAATGAGTGAGTTGATACAATACAGTTATCCCTCTTTACCCGCCGACCTTAACGATGTAGTGCCGCCAGCTAAAACCCTATCAATACTGGTGTATCAATACAAGCAAAGCGATGTTGGAGAGGTGCCGGTGTTAGAAATTAAAAAGCCCATAACACTGCTAAAGCATTTAAGCAATAGCGGGCTTGGAGCGTTATTAAATCCCTAACCAAACCAGGCAAACTTGGTCGCAACTTCGTCCCTGCGGGGTCTCCTTCGAACGACTTGTGTGTGGGCCAAGGGACCCCGCAGTGTTGGATGGTAAGTAGTGCAATGACATGATTCCTGCTTCCCTTATGGCTAATAGAAGGATACGCCGATAGTACAAGAAAAAATTACCACAAAGAACAGCCGGAGAAAGAAACACGGAGGACACAGAGAGCGACCACATTTCTACATTAAATGATATCTATATGCTCTAGTACAGCAAAGGTTGGTACATCTTAACTAAACTACGTTTTAATAGGATTTAAAATAAGGTACAACCCTTAAAACCAATTATGAATCGTCATTCAATTTGCATCTCCATTTCGTAACAGATATTCACGCATAGGAAATTCAATCTTAATTGCCTCCCCGTTTACCAAGGCTACATTAATTAAAATGTTAGGGCAGCTACCCCATCCCCTGTAACCAAATGCAAAACCAAGCGAGGCTTCTTTACCTACATGCACACTGTCGATAAAACCGGTACAGGGCCATTTATACACAACATTTTTTATTTCTTTTCTCCTAAACGAAGGCACATCAATCCATATAAGCCAGTCGTACAGGTTGGTATTTGTAATGGGCACCTTTATAGCACGGGGAACAATAAGGCTGTCAATCGGGTATGTTTGCTCTGTACGCAATCTTGCAACAACCGCATTGAAGTCACGGTTTTCATAACCTTCTCCGCGGCCACTAACTACCAGTTGTAACAACTCCTGGGTGCGTTGTTCGGCGGCTTTGGCTTCTTCTTTTGAATTGAGGGCAGCTATTTCTTTTTGCCTTGAGTTGATAGAATAAAACACGAGGAAAATAATAACTGCCAATGCTACTATGGCGGAAGTAATGATGTTACGTTTTATTCTTCTCCTTTTCTCTAACCGCCGGGCCTCTTCGGCTGCCTTTACCTTTTCAGCTTCGGCTTTTTCTATGGCAATACCTTCCGCTACTTTTTCGTTCCTAATCTTATCACTTTGTTGCAGGTAAGCAATGCTTTCTGTAAACCCTTCCTTGTAACGGTTAGCCCAGGTAGGCGAAGGCTTAAAAGTATTATACCACTCAAGAGCAAGATCGAGCTCGGTGCCCGATAGGTAATCCTTTTTTTTGTTGGTATGTAAACGGTAGGCCTCTGCCAATTGCAAATAAACCAATGCATACTCACCTTCTTCATCAACCCAATTGTTCAACGTTTTCCATTGCCTGATGAGGCTCTCATGCGATATGTCAATCACCACATCACCGGTTTCACCAGCATTGTTTTTTATGAGAAAACACCGGTTGTCTTTAATGAATAAACTAATGATGTCTAACAGTTTTTCTTTGCTGCTATTACACAACTCAGTTAATTGGCTAAGCAGTACGGGGCGCCTTATCTTTCTGCCATTTTCATCTATGGCAGTCAGCGCCTGGAACATTTCTTTTGTTATACCAAGTGTCTCAATATCCATACCTTTTAAAGCCTCATCTGCATGATTGGACAGCGCCTTCTCTATGCCACCGATCTGCCTATAATCTTTCAGGTCGAGTTCCCCGTTTTTGTTCTCCTTTGTCTCATAATCCCATATACGCATTAGCGCATGCTGCAACAAAGGCAACTCATCTTTTACCTTACCAATTTCGTTTAACAACATAGATGTAAGCGACGGATTGAGGGTGCCGCCATACAGTTTGGCCGGACCTTCAATTACCGTTTTCATCTGTATACGGTTAAGCCTTGGCACCAGGTACTGGCTTTGGTTCATTGCCTCCGGTAAACCAAAAAAACGGGCACAATCGCCTATGAAATCAGACCGCATAGTCATGACTACATAGACTGGTATAAGTTGTTGCTGAGCCAGCTCGAGCATGATGTTCACAAAGTCAATGGCCTCATCTTTTTTATCTACATCGTGCTGCTCCATCGAAAAACGAAACAGCTCTTCAAACTGGTCGATCAGCAAAAAAATATTGCTTTTTTTATCAGTAACTATCGAGGCTAAAATGCGCAACAATACATCGGCGCCTTCCTCTTTTATTTGCTGAACAGCAGCAGCTACTTCAACTGTATTAACCTGTGGATAAACCAACTGCAGCATCGCCTCAGCAAGATTGTACAACGGGCTTTGTCCCGGCTTCATAATAGCGATACTCCATTGATCGCTGGTGTCTACCAGGTAGCCTGCCTTTAGCGAAGGAATAAGACCTGCCCTAAGCAACGATGATTTACCACAACCGGAACCACCTACCACAGCTACAAAGTGGTATTGATGCAGCCTTTGCAGTAATTCCAATGTTTGATCGTTACGGCCAAAGAACAGGATGCTTTCATCCGTATCAAAAGGGCGCAACCCAACGTACGGGTTCTTTAGTGCTGCGGTCATGCTGCGCCAGTTTTTATAGATTGAATGAAGTGCTGTAGCTGGTCCTGGTTCATTACCTGGTTATCGCTGCTGTTAATAACATTTACTTTTAAAAACCTTTGGTTTAGGCCGATGTCGCCGGTCTCTTTATGGGGCGGTGCCATGTACACATAAAAGTCTTCGATGGGGTAATTATTGGTGATGATAAGTTGCAGTGCCGCACTCATTCGTTCGAGTACCCAATCTTTCGAAACACCACCATATAAAAAGATAAGTTTCTTAACCTGTGCAAGGCGATCGCCCATCAGGTTTATATTTTTTCGCGGGTCATCTTCCTGTGGATTGATGAAGGGCTGCACCTGGTTTTCGAGCAGGGCCTTGCTAAGATCAAGCGCATACAACTGGTCCATAAAGTGAGTGTCCAGCAGCACCGATACTTTGCCGGGTTCAACGGTCTTCTGTTTCTGCCGTGCCTGTATTTGTTGTGCAAAATCAATAATGTCCTGTGCCAGCGTACTCTTCGATCCCCTTATAAATTCAAATGTCCTGGCACCCGCCTTTCCGGTTTCAATGCCTTGTAAAAACTGCTTATACTTTTCTTCTTCCACAGCAGTAATATCTGTTTCGGCCGGCATCCAGATCATTTGGGGCTTACCGCTTGCCAAAGCAAGTTCCACCTGTTTTTGAGGGTACCATATTCCGGGATCGCCAACAATCTCGCGTCCTTCAAGTTGATCTAATAAGTGTATGGATAGGTCGGCTTTTTTAAGAGCGGCATTGGTTGCTAATTCATGTTCAGGTGCTTCGTCCGGAGGAGGCACGCCTTCCAGAACTGTAAAGCCTTTTTTCTGCAATTCGGTAATCACTCTTTTGCGTGGCGTTCTCAGGGTATCGGCCACTTCGCCCAGGTAAATGGTAAAGGTATCATCATCAACCCCGGGTATGGCAGTAGTTGTTGCACTTGCATTTTCCGCCTTTTGCAAATCGTTTAACAGGCTCCACACGGCATCTCTAATGTTTTGCATTTGGTTTTTAAACTGAGGAGTCATAGCCTCAACAGTGTCGCCAAAATCCTCCTTCTCTGATGCATCGTGAAATGGAAAACCGCTTGTGCCGCTTAACTCAGCCGGCCATTGATCGAAGGGAATGTTATTGAGTAACACATTAATGATGCGGGACCGGTTGCCTACGTTTAAGCCAATGGAATCAACTTGGGCTTTTTTATAAAATGTATCAAGCTCCTGCTTGCAATAATCGGAAGCGATATAGCCCGGAGAGTTAAGGCAGATCATGATAGCCGACTTCTTTATGCCTTCCTCAATTGAGGGATCGAACAGTACACTGCCGTCGAGTTTCTTTGTATCCCACCAAAAATTTACCATGCCTACTCTGCCGGCACGTTTGGCCATCATCAGGTTTAGATTATCGTAGAACTGCTTGATCCAACCATCGGCCTGACCTGGAAAAGCAATATTGTCAACGTGGGCATAACTTATAAAAATATCGTAGGCAAAACCGGTGGTGAAGGCCATTGGATCGTTAGTTTTTAAGTTATTGGGTATACGTCTTGTAAGGTATGAAAATCTGCTTTAAAAAAGCTGGAACTCACTGTAGCTGGTTGAAGTCCGTTTTAGAACAATTCGCATCAGGGTTGAGTGAAACTATCCCTTAAGTGTTTATAGGCCTTCCCGGTAGTATTATCAATATCTCCAACAGTTACGTGCAATTTTACAGCAATTTGCTTTGATCTTAAATGATTGA
>JANPPB010000772.1:0-4496 GCA_031428295.1 Segetibacter sp.
CCGGTATCTTAAACTTGCCCATCAAACGGGTTAGGTGGTACAAAATAACCGGGCTGGTTATATAGTAGGGCGCTATAAACTTTGGGTCGGTCATGTACTCCCTGTTGGCAACCATACCAGTAACTATTTGTAAAGTGGCTGAATCATTTTTATTGAAGGGCAGTTTTTTCTCCAGCAAAAAATAGAGCACATTGCAATGCACGGCCATGTCAAAGTCCACACGCATTTTCTTACCCAGGTAGGTGGTATGTGCCGGTAAACTCTTGTACTTCTTATAAGTATTTTTTATACGCCTGATCTTTCCGTTAGCTACAGAATCCATTACAAGTTTTAAGCGTTGTACACTGCTGTCTGCCGACTGCATAGTCATTAGTAACATCACACTGTCATCAACATCTTCGGAGGTTGCAATCAGGTTGCTAAGCTTGTAAACAAAAAGAGTGTTTGGCATGATGGGCTTGCCATCCTGCCAAAAAAAGTATGAAGGCAGGTTCTTTTTGTTCTGATAAAAATGATAAGATCCGGCTGCTTTTGCAATAATCGATTTGCTGATTGCCCTATTATCATCACTTAAATATGGCAACATGTTTTGCAAGGCAAAAGCTACTATGCCGGTATAGAAGATGTTATTATCAGGAGAGTACCGGTTGGGTTGCCCAGCCCATTTTTTGTAGCTGTAAAACATGCCGGGATGAAACCCATACTTACCCTCGCTGGTATATTGCATAGCGGCAATTTCTTTAACCAGTTGGTTAATTAAAATGCTGTCTGGCGTTTGGTTATAGGCCCTTACTTGCACAGCCACCAGCATGATCCACAGCATTAAAATCTTTCGCACCATCATGTTATAAATTACAATTTTGGAAGCTGGTATGCATAGCGCATCCATCGGGCTATGTTTGTTACTTTTTGCATATCGGTGATCAATTCTTTCCGCTCCATATCCATACAATTAACCGGGCGACCTAATCTCTCCTGCAACCGGATCATCTGGTCGATGGCCACCAAACCCTGCGAAATTATAGCGTGCATAATAATGAGAAATTCATTTTTCATAGAAGTTGAGTAGGGGAGTTGCCTTACCGACGCATTGGCTTCTTTTACCTTCTCCAGGTATAATTTTTTGAGGTCCTTGTAATCTTCACAACGGCTGGTAAGGGTAAAAATACCATCATGAATGTCTTTGTAAATATCGAAACAGTCGTTGGCAAATTGCATTAACGCACCTATGTTATACAAAGCCTTCCACATTTCGGGGCTTGCATTTTCGTTAAGAGTCTGGTGGTAAATAATAACGGAGTAACCACCTTTAGCATAAGTAATCTCTTCTATTTCACTGTTGGTGATGGCCGGGTTGGTTTGCCTGATGGTTTCCAGTTGTATCTCAAATACGTTTTTAGAAGCCCTGATGTATGCTTCTTTGTTTGGTACTGAATTAATGAGGTACGATTGTATTTGCTTAGCAACTTTTGAAGAGAAAGTTGTAGCATCATAAGCATCCGGCGTATAAGTTATGGCTCTGATGCTTTCTACGTCCAGCTTATCAATATCAAACAAATCATCTCCTACGGGAGTTAGAATGCCAAATAATGTTACCCGTTTGCGTTCTTCTTCTGTAAGCTTTTTGCCATACAATCGCTTGTAGCTTGCACAAAGAACAGATGGAATAAACAGGCCATAATAGTTTAATATTTTCTTTACCTGCGCCGGAGGAAATTTGCCACCGTATTGTGTTTCAAGATTGTTGAGGTAGGGAATTAAGAACTGCTGGTTAAATCGTTTCTGAATCTTTATTTCGAGATAAACTTTAGCAAAAGCATTTAAGTAGGAGAATACATTCATGAAAGAGTCTCAGTTTATATAATCATCGCCAGCAAAAAGCAATGGCCTCAAATATAAATAAACTGGTGCGCATGGGTAGCAACATATGTAAAGTGGGTGCATTCCAAATTGTCGCAGCGGTTTCAATTCATGTGATCAGTCTACATAATAAAAGATGCTATGAAATTATATAAGTACAAGGGTGTTCCGAACTATCGGAATTAAAATAACACCCGTCCGAACTGGTTCATCCAGGCGGGCAAGGATGTTGACCATATAACTTTAGCTCGTCCCAAAAAAACATGCGACAATTATATATACACCACTTCTAAAACTTCGAAAGGCAGTCAATTATTAAAGTGCATAGTTGTTTGTTGCGCGGGAGGAATTTGATATACGACCACTTCGGCTCTTGCCTATGTTTATTATTCCTCCTTTCTTTAAAATGGTGTAATGGTGCAGCGCACCTCACTATTTGTAGAAATTCATTCCATCATTCCAATTTAGGTGCATCGCACCATAATATTATTTCCAATCGAATGCATCTTCAAAATATCGCGGTGCGATGCACCTTTGTTATTCAATGAAATTTTGATTCTACAAGTATTAGCGGTGCGCTGCACCTTAAATATTACAGAGCATTCTTATTCAAGGAACTTTGCATCAGTTATTCCCACAATTCACAATCCATTAAAATAAATTTTGTTTTGTGTATACTGCTTTTGTTGCGGCTCCAGACGCAGGGGGAATTTGAAATGCACCCTGCAAAGTAGCTGGGCAGAAGTGACAAAATTGATTGTAGAATGAAAAATCATGATCTAAAGTTTTTCAATCCATAACGCCCCACCCAATCACCTATTCCCTCTCATCATCAGGCTTTCTGTTGTAAAAATTTACATTCACCTGCCAGCCTTCATAATTGGTTATCAATTCAACTTCAGCTAAAAAGCGTTTGTATTGAGGATGCAATACATCCATTCGTAAAGAGCTCACCGTAAATCTTACATCATCAACAGGTGCTTCATAAATTCCGGCAAATCCAACCGTGCTAACATCAATTAATTCCAGCTTGCTTTTACTAATTAACCGGTACACATTTTTGTAAGCGGTTATAGCTGCTTTGTAATCATCACCCTTGTAAAAAACACCCTGCCAGCTTGCGGTAGTGTCTTCTACTGAATGCGAACCGTAAATAATGCAGTTACTGGCACCAGGTAAAATAACAGTAGATGAGTAGGTATCGTATTCACCCTGGTTTACTACTGTTTCGCCTTTAATATGTTTAAAGTTGTACCTAAAATCGACTACTATTTTTTCAAGTACGTTATTAAAGGCCGTGGCAGGTAAAACAGTCTTCTTAAACTGAGCAGGCAGCAGGTTTGCACTCAGGGTGCACAGGGTTAAAAGGAACATTTTTGAAAACATAGAATTGAATTTTGAATTGGCATGGAAAGTAAGACTTCTCCGTATTTCAAAAGGTGGTTGTGAGTATTTAGTTGATAGTTTAAAATTTATAAACACCTGTTTCAAATAGAGAAGTGTCTGGGAAATATCAAGGATTCGAAACGACTATTGGCTTGCACCATCCATGCAAACAAAGTTTAAAATCCTTACCCCCATTTTTAGGCTGACAACAGCTACGTTTTGTTTGTAATCAACCCGAATTACGCTCTCAAAAATGTACAGACTATAACAGGTGATTGGTTAATTTGCAGCCCAATAAAATGACCCGATATGAATCATGGATATTTCAATTACCCGATGCCGGCAAACGAACCGGTTTTGCAATATGCACCAGGCAGTGCTGAAAGGATTGCATTAAAAAAAGTATTGGCCGAATTAAAGAAGAAACCCGCTGATATTCCCATGTACATTGGGTCAAAAACAGTAAGAACAGGTAATAAAGTGGCGCTTCATCCGCCACACGAAAGAAATTTTACGTTGGGTCATTTTCATGCAGGCGATGAAAAGCATGTGCGTCTTGCAATAGATGCAGCCATGAAGGCAAGGGAAGACTGGGCCAACAGCAGTTGGGAGTTCAGGGCACACATATTTTTAAAAGCCGCCGACCTTTTGGCTACAAAATACCGGTATCATATAAATGGAACAACCATGTTGGGCCAAAGCAAAAACGCTTACCAGGCCGAGATTGACAGTGCATGCGAACTGATAGATTTTCTACGCTTCAACGTTCACTTTTTAAGTGAAATATACAAACAACAACCACAGTCAGCACCGGGTATGCACAACCGTACGGAGTGGCGTGCCTTAGAGGGTTTTGTGCTGGCAATAACACCTTTCAATTTTACGGCTATCGCCGGAAATCTACCAACCAGTGCTGCTATGTGTGGAAATGTGGTGGTTTGGAAACCAGCAAACACGCAGGTATTTTCAGCGCAAATGATCATGCGGATTTTAAAGGAAGCCGGCTTGCCCGATGGCGTCATTAACCTGGTATATGTCGACGGGCCCACGTTGGGCAATGTTTGTTTGTCGCACCCTGATTTTGGTGGTGTACATTTTACGGGATCAACAGGAGTATTTAATCAAATGTGGAAGACCATTGGTGAAAACATAGGTATGTATAAATCGTATCCAAGGATAGTGGGGGAGACCGGAGGAAAAAATTTTGTAATTGCCCATTCCAGCGCTGATGTTGATACTGTTGTTACTGC
>JANPPB010000773.1:0-10768 GCA_031428295.1 Segetibacter sp.
CCATTGGTGGCAAAATTGGTGCTTCGGAATAAGTAAAAATATTTGCCATTCGGGCTAAAGGCAACACCCGATTGAATGTTGCTGTACTGCGGCAGATTGCCAATCACTACCTCTTTGGAAACCATGCCGGTGCTGTTATCAAAATCGTACAAAGCACCTGTTTCAATATTAAGGAAACCATGTGGCGAGCCGAGAACCAGTTTATTGCCCTGCCGGTTAGATTTAAGCTGGTTACCACTACCCCCAAAACCAGGGTGCGAAAAACCAGAGGATATCACCGGCTGTTGTGAGGCGTCAATACCATCCTTTGTAACGAGCAATGTGTAAAACTTTGTATCGGGCAGGCCAAAACCCTTTACTATAATCCAATAGTCGGTACCATTGCAATGCGGAACTACGGTTAAAAATTGCGAAAACCTTTTAGGCAGAGCAGGGTTACTAAATTCTTTGTAAGGCGCTACCGTATTGCTATTTACATCTACCTGCACAAACCGTATACCTGAAGGCGTTTCGTTGAAATTGGGATACACACCCGCAATAAAATAGTTGCCTTTTTTGCCGGGGTAGGGTATGTAGTATAAACCGGACGATGCATTGATATCGCTGGCGCCAAACATAGGCGACGTAGTCATTTTTTTATGACTGCTGTTCCATATACTTACCCCGTTGCTGTACAGCAATAATTTTCCGAGTGAGTCGCTTAGGCTTACTGTACCTCCACTGTACGGAAGCTGGCCTGCATAAGCAGACTCGCCATGAATGGATTGGTTGTTTAAAGCCACCCGCGTTGCAATAGGGGCACCAGACGAAAAATCCAACGAACCATAATCCCCAAAATACCAATGCGACATATACAGCATAGAAGAATCGAGCTTGCACTCCAGCACCGTAAATAACAGAGAGTCTGTACGTACGGTGGCGCCATTGCTAACTTTAAGCAATGCCTTGTAATTGCCCGGTTGGGCATACGTAACTATGGCGGTATTTGTATTTAATAAGGCCGGGGTGCCGCCTGTAAATTTCCATTCATAAGTGTTTGCGGTATTACCTGCAGTTGGGTTGCTAAACGTAACCGCACTGCCCGCACAAACAACAGCATTACTGGTATTAATTTGTGCATTTAAAAAAGGGGGCACACAACCACCGGCACTCAGCACACCCGTTATGGCCAGGTTTGCCGGCTGCCATAGGTTTGGCCGCTGCAGCTTAAGCGTTGCCCACATTCTTTGTACCTGGTCGTTCGTAAAGGTGTTCATGCAATCGTCGTCGGCATAGCTCATGTAATCGTTAATCATATCGGCGTTTGTTGTGCCGGTTGCGTAATTGGCCACGCAGGTATTGGGTATGTTTCCTGTACAATAAATATTCTGTGTGGTGGAGGGTTCAATGTCACAGATCATATCGCCGTTCAGGTCGCAGGCATCGCTGGCGGTACCTGCTGCATTCAACCCGCTACAGCCGCCCTGAAAAATATGGTAGAGGTTCAAGTAATGGCCCACCTCGTGTGCCAGTATCTTACCCTGCGCCAGGCCAAAGCCAAGTTTGTAATTGCTGCCCGTAGAGTTATCGCCAAATATGTCGGCCCTCATTACCACACCATCCAGCAAATAGCCAGGCATAATGGGCCGTGGAGCATAGCCCATAACATTGTTGCCCCCGCCTATGGTGCTCACCAGCCAAATGTTCAGGTATCGGTCAAATGGAAATCTTTGGCTTGAGGGATGGGTAATCCGCAGCAGCTCGTTGGCGCCACCGGCAGTAATTTCATGATTGTAGGCCCTTGAAGTGTTTGGATATCTAACTACACCAAACTCTGTTCCGCCCGGCCCTTGCGCCCATTTAGTAGTATCCGTTGCACTTCTGGCAAGGCAGAAACGAACGCGGGTGTCCTTTGCATAGGCAGGATGCAACTGCCCGTTGTAGGCAGAATAGCCAGCACTGAACGCAGCATTCAAAGCTTCAATTTGCGATCGCACCTGGGCATAACTAATGTTGGTGCCCGTACCATACGGCTGGCCCGCAGGGTAAACAATATGAACAACAACGGGGATGGTTAATACACTGTCGGAAGTAGTACGATTTTGAAGAGTAGACCCATGGCTGGGATTATTTTTTATTGCGTAGTTCCGAAGCTGCAGGTTGCTCTTCATCTGCATATCGTCATAAGCAGGTTCTACCCTTCGCAGTAACTCCCTTAGTTGATCATCTCCACAACTGTATTTTTGAGTACCCTGGCCCAGGCAGTCGGCAATAGAAGAAAATAAAAACGAAATCAAAAGAAAGCGCACAAGCTGAGGAAGCATGAACCGGTATTAAGTTACCTATCGGACAAACGTTTTAGCAAAAGTGTTGCAGAAGGAGGGAAACAAGCCGCCGCTCAATCATTTGACTATCCGGTTAAAATATGGTTATTGAAATATAGGGGCGAATTAAAGAACGAGTTTATTCATAACACGTATTCTCACCTTCTAATGCAACTTACCCTGCTGTCACCTATCAGCTCTACCCTGCTTTCGGCTACTTTTGCCACCTAAAAAAATTGGAACTATGAAAATAGAAAAGGCAATACTTGCAGGCGGCTGCTTTTGGGGAGTAGAAGATTTGATCCGTGATTTGCCAGGGGTACAAGATACCGTGGTGGGCTATACCGGCGGCGAAGTGCCCAACGCCACCTACCGCAATCATGGCAACCATGCAGAAGGCATTGCAGTAACCTATGACGCTGATACCTTGAGCTATAGAACCCTGCTGGAGTTCTTCTTTCAAATACACGACCCTACCACCAGCAACCGCCAGGGCAACGACAGGGGAGCTTCGTACCGCTCAGCTATCTTTTACGTGGACGAAACCCAAAAGCATACCGCAACGGAGCTTATTGCAGAAATGACAACCACCAAAAAATGGCCCGGGCCCATAGTAACAGAAGTAGTACCCGCCAGCGATTTTTGGGATGCAGAGGCAGAGCACCAGGACTACCTGGTAAAACATCCGGGCGGCTATACTTGCCACTTTATTCGACCCGATTGGAAGTTGTAAACAGATAGAAAAAGCAGCAATCTGTTGTTGCGGACATACAATCCATTACGTGGCCAAAGTCTAAAAACTTTCAGAACTCCTTAACCGTTTTCTAATAGTTTAACCTCGCAGAATGAAAGGTTGCTAATTACACTTAAAGTACAAGTGTCCCGCTTAAGGGCAAACAAATTGATTGAAGGTTTTCTTCTGGGTTAGGCAGACAGATAAGGTGGTAAAAGCTGAATAATGTACAGGACGTACAAGGGTGTGACACAACGGCTGTACCATGAAGAATAACTGCCGGTCCCCAAAAAACACGTCAAGTTTAAACGTATGCGTCGTGGCGGGGACGGCTGTATCAACAATGCCCAACTGCCCGGCCCAAAAACAAAATGATGGCCAGCAATCTATATTGCGAAGAGTAAGAAGTTTTGAATTTTCCATAGCGAAAAACATACAACCCTACCCACGCAGGTGTATGGCCTTAGGCCTGGTAAAAGCCCTTAGCCCTGTATGCGACAGGGTAGCGCCAAAACCCGAATGTTTGCGGCCGCTCCATGGCAAGGCCGCAGTTACACGGTCGCAGCAGTACCAATAGCCACTGCCTGTGTCAAGCTGTTTTAGTATGGATAACGCCCTTGTTTATCTCTACCATATACCGATGCAGTCAGGCCATAGTTGGTGTCTTTCATCAGCGCAATGGCGGCGGCATCATCTTTCACCTTCATAATCCCGATCAAAGGGCCAAACGACTTCTTCCGCATTACCTCCATAGTGTGGTTTACACCCGTGATAACAGTAGATAACTTATCACAATACTTTAAAGTGCCTGTTTTATTCGGTGCCACTATTCTAAATAAAGGAGTACGGTTACAACGTTTTAAAACATATAATTGGCATGCTTGACCGTCTCCAATAAATTTGATGCAAACTTTGATATAAAACGATTGCTATGGACTATCCTAACCAAATAAAATCTTACGAAGAATACAAGGAAACGTATAAGAAAAGCATAGCAGATCCTGCAGGCTTTTGGGGCGAAATAGCTGAAACATTTACCTGGAAGAAAAAGTGGGATTCGGTACTGAACTGGAATTTTAGCGAGCCTAAAGTTGAATGGTTTAAGGGTGGCACGTTGAATATAACAGAGAACTGTATCGACCGTCACCTGGCAACCATGGGCGATAAACCAGCCATTATTTGGGAACCCAACAATCCTGACGAAAGAACCCGGGTAGTAACCTATAGTCGGCTGCATAAAAGGGTTTGCCAGTTTGCACAGGTACTAAAAAATAATGGGGTTAAAAAAGGCGACCGGGTTTGTATTTATATGGGTATGGTGCCCGAACTGGCCTATGCTGTATTGGGTTGTGCCCGCATAGGCGCTATACATAGTGTAATTTTTGGGGGCTTCTCCGCCCAGAGCATTGCCGACCGCCTGGCGGATGCCAAAGCTGAATACATAGTAACCTGTGATGGTGCATACAGGGGCGGTAAGGACATTCCTTTAAAAGATGTGATTGACGATGCTTTGATTGGAAACAAGACGGTGAAAAGAGTGATCGTTTATACCCGTACCCGAACCCCGGTGTCAATGATTAAAGGACGGGACGTATGGTGGGAGGATGAAATGGAATATGCAGAGACACAGGTGGAAAAAGACAATGTGGTTACCATGCCTGCCACTGAAATGGATGCCGAAGACCCACTCTTTATTTTATACACTTCGGGCTCTACCGGTAAGCCAAAAGGCGTGGTGCATAGTTGCGCTGGTTACATGGTATGGACTAACTACACCTTCATAAATACTTTTAATTACAACCAGGGCGATATACATTTTTGCACGGCTGATATTGGCTGGATTACCGGGCATAGTTACATATTGTACGGACCGTTAAGTGCAGGTGCAACCAGTGTTATGTTCGAGGGTATTCCTACCTGGCCAAACGCCAGCCGGTTTTGGGACATTATTGAAAAACACAAGATCAACATTTTATATACCGCCCCTACAGCCATACGCAGCCTTATGGGTTTTGGACTTAAACCACTGGAGGGTAAAAACCTTGACAGTCTTAAAATTCTTGGCACCGTAGGCGAACCCATTAACGAAGAAGCCTGGCATTGGTACGATGAACATGTGGGTAAAAAGCGATGCCCTATTGTTGATACCTGGTGGCAGACTGAGACAGGGGGTATCCTCATTTCGAATATGGCGGGGGTTACGCCTTCCAAACCTACGTATGCTACTTTGCCCATGCCCGGTGTAGACCCGGTTTTGGTTGATGAAAACGGTCAGATTTTAGAAGGGAACAGTGTAAGTGGAAACCTTTGTATCCGGTCGCCATGGCCTTCTATCATACGCACTACCTGGGGCGATCATGAACGTTGCCGTACCACGTATTTTGCTACTTACCCCAATTTGTATTTTACAGGCGATGGTGCCCTGCGGGATGAAAACGGCTTTTACCGCATAACCGGTAGGGTTGACGATGTATTAAATGTTAGCGGCCATCGTATAGGTACAGCCGAAGTGGAGAATGCCATAAACATGCATGCCGGTGTTGTGGAGAGTGCTGTGGTAGGATACCCTCACGACATAAAAGGCCAGGGCATTTATGCTTTTGTAATTTTTACCGGAAAGCATGGCGATGCTGAGCAAACACGTAAGGACATTAATGTAACGGTTAGCCGTATTATAGGAGCCATTGCAAAGCCAGATAAAATTCAGTTTGTACCCGGCTTACCCAAAACACGTAGCGGAAAAATTATGCGCAGAATTTTACGCAAAATCGCCGAAGGCGAAACCGCTAACCTGGGCGATACAACAACCTTACTTGATCCCGGTGTTGTGGATGAAATTGCTAAAGGGAAGATTTAATAAAAAGTAAAAAATAAAAAGTAAAAAGTAAAAAGAAGAACACTCAGAGTTAACGGGAAAGCGAAATGCAACAGGTGTTCTTGCGCTATTAACGCTTATGGCTTTTGGCTCATAGCTTTTAGCTAATGGCTTACGGCTAATGTTTTGCAGCTTATAACTTGTGGCTTGCAGCTTCAGGCTAATAGCTTGCAGCTTCAAGCTCTTTTTAATTTTTACTTTTTACTTTTTACTTTGCTCAACGCCCATCCCCGTCCAGCATATTTCCCAGGCCACCTAAAATGCTGCCTTCTTCTTTGCGATTAGCAGTACCATAGGATAGGATACGGCTGGCTAAACGGCTGATTGGCAGGGTTTGTATCCAAACGGCACCCGGACCCCGGAGCGTAGCAAAAAACAATCCTTCCCCACCAAAAATGGTATTGCGAATACCACCAACAAACTCAATGTCGTAATCAACATGCTGGGTTAATGCCACCAGGCAACCGGTGTCAATTTTAATGGTTTCGCCCTGTGCCAGGTCTCTTTTAAATACATGCCCACCCGCATGCACAAAAGCCATTCCATCGCCTTCCAGTTTTTCCATAATAAAGCCCTCGCCACCAAAAATACCGGTGCCTAATCTGCGCTGAAAATCTATGCCTATGCTTACACCTTTGGCTGCACATAAGAACGCATCCTTTTGGCAAATTACTTTACCACCCAGCACCGACAAATCGAGCGGGATAATTTTGCCAGGGTAGGGCGAAGCAAAACTTACCAGCCTTTTGCTTTGAGATACATTGGTAAAAGCTGTCATAAACAAGCTTTCTCCAACCAGTAAACGCTTACCTGCCCCTAATAATTTATCAAACAATCCCCCACTGTTCTGGCGCTGGCTACCATCGCCAAAAATGGTTTGCATCTGTATGCCATCATCCATCATCATAAAGCTGCCGCTTTCAGCAATTGCACTTTCCTGCGGGTCTAATTCCACTTCAACATATTGCATTTCTTCGCCTAAAATCCTGTAGTCTATTTCGTGATTGGTTCGCATTGTTTAGAGTTTTTGTAAATATAAAATTGAAAAAGATTAAAGCCCCGGTAAAACATTTTAGATGGATGTATGGTGTTATAAACGAATGACTATTAACCAAAAAAACATAGAGGGGTGCTGTTTTACCCTAAGCTTCATTAATTTGCTATTGAATACAATATTCCCGCAAACCGAAACCACCATTCCATTTGTATGAACGCTAACCGGCTACTTCCTTATATTATTTCTTTTATACTGCTTGTTGCCGTACTCATCATAAATCAACACACTTTTAGCAAAATGCAGGAGTATACCCTTCGGGTAAACCATGCAAAAAATGTAATTATTTCATTTGAAAAACTTTCAAATCATGTTAAAAGTGCAGAGATGTACACCCCTGCCAATGCATCGAAATATAAAAACTTTTACAAATTTTTAATACAGGAAACGAACGACATAAGCAGGGATATTACAGAATTAAAGGTTCTGGTGGCAGACGATCAACTTCAACGTACACGGCTCACTGTAATAGAAAGAATACTGAATGATCAAATGCCGACATTGTTAAAAAAAAATATTGCTGAAATAATTTTGAGCGGTGAAGTATGGCGGCTGGAAGCACTCTTTAAATTACATACGCTTATAAAAGTAGGAAGCAACACTGAGATTGATAGGTTGAACAGCTATGAAAGACAATTAAAACAATCAACTTATTACAACGAACTTTTTACGATTATTTTTTCGGTCATCGCCTTTGCGTTAACCCTAATCACACTAATATATAACTGGCTCCTGGCCCGTAAAGGAAAATGGCTGGAAGGTTTTTTGGAAACCATTTTGAATACTACACAAAATGGTATTCTTCATTTTAAAACCAAACGCATTAGCAAAAATGAGTTTGATTTTGAGGTAGATTTTGCCAATGCCGCTATTGAAAATCAATTGGGCATTAAGCCCTCAAAAGCTATGGGCAAAAAGTTGTCTAATGTTGCTTTCATTACCAAAGATTCAGCAGATTACAACCGATTTTATGATGTAGCCCTTACAGGCAAAGCATCGCAATTTGAAATGCGTTATGAGCAAGGTGATACTAAAAAATGGTTTTATGTAATGCTGGCAAAAATGGAAAACGGCATTACGGCAACACTGCAGGATATTACTGAGATACGCCATAATCAGGACAAGCTTACCAAAAACATACAGCAACTTGAAGACTCCAATAAAGAATTAGAGCAGTATGCGTATGTAGCCAGCCACGACCTTCAGGAACCCCTGAGAAAAATTATGATCTACAGTGGATTGCTGAAAGAATATCAATCACACAAACTGGACGAAAAAGGTAGTACACATCTTGAAAAAATAAATCAGTCGGCGGAACGCTTGTCAATTTTAATTCAAGACATTTTAAATTTTTCAGGAATTAAACGCGAAACAATATTTGTAGAAACTGACTTGAATTACATTCTTGAACAAGTGTTAACAGATCTTGAATTAAGTATTGAGCAAACAAACGCTACAATTGCATACGGCAAACTGCCTATGATTGATGCAATACCCCTGCAGATAAGCCAGTTGTTTTATAACCTGCTGGTAAACGCTATAAAGTTTACCCGTGAGGGTGAAAACCCGGGGATAAACATAAGCAGCAGGTTAGTTGATAAAGACGAACTGCAGGGCATGGATAGGTTGAACCCACAATTAAATTATTGCGAGATACTTGTAAGCGATAGCGGCATTGGCTTTAGCCCGCAATTTGCCCGGCAAATATTTGGCATGTTTAAGCGACTGAACGATAAAAAACAATACCCCGGCTCAGGTATTGGGCTTGCCCTTTGCGAGAAAGTGGTAACCAACCATAACGGTAAGATATTTGCCACCTCAGTAGAGGGAAAAGGCTCCACCTTTCACATCATTCTTCCATTAAAACAATTAGGATAGCAGAGAACTAATCTTATCATATCATTTTTTCAGGAAACCAGAACGGAACAGACAGCGTACAGGACGCTTACAAAGTGTAAACCGACCGGTCAAGAGGGCACCAAGTTGTATGCGTATTATGTAAACTACAAATACCGATTATTACAACTACAATACAAAATGTCACTAGCGTTGCGTTTAGGAATCATTTAGTTCTTTGAAAGTATTGTCAATATTGAGTTTGCGGGAAATTTACTTTGGAAACGATTTGAATTTTTGTCCTGCCGGGGTCTCCTAAATAATGGCCTTGCGGGCAGCAGAGACCCCGTGCAACGCAGAGCTTGTCCTCTTTATTACGAGAGTTTCATGCCAACACAAATTGACTTGCTATGAAGACCCCGCTTCGACAAAAAACAGGTAATGACTTGATGCTTTCACAGTTGTTAAAACACTTAAAGAGATATTTTAAAAACTGTTTGTAGACACGAAAAACTTCCTCCCTAAAAACAGGCATAATACCATACATCAAAAAATGCTAAGTTGTATTTGCGAATCATAAAAAGGAATAATATATCTTTCGCAAAAGTGCCCCAATCCATTGAAAGTCAAAAGAAAAATATTTTTTAAAAAAATACTCAGGCAGGCAGATATTCGTCTATATACGCGTTGTACGTCACCCTATTGAGCATCCTGCACATATTTAAGAATCCATGACTTTGCCGACACGACCCCACGCTATTTTTAGCATCCCGATGGCTATCGGGACAAGGCACACAAAACCCTTACACAAAGCCAACCTCGCCAAGAGCTAAAAATGCCAACGCACAGCCCACCCACCCCGGCTGACGAATAACTATGAACATTATGTTGAAAACTTCAGCAACAAATCTTTGCTCAACAGGGCGACAGTCTTTAAATTTGACAAAATATGTCAAAATACAATCGTTCAAAATGTACAGCTTAGGCGACACAATAAGAAAACTTAGAGAGGACAAGGAGCTGCCCTTGCGGACAGTTGCTGCTTTCCTTGACATTGACCAGGCTATACTCAGCAAAATTGAGAGAGGACAACGTAAGCCGACCCGAGAGATAGTAGTGAAATTGGCTGAGTATTTTAAAGTGAAAGAAAACGATTTGCTTGTTGCATGGCTTAGCGACAAATTAGTTTATGAAGTGGAGGACGAAGACATGGCATTAAAAGCCCTGCAGGTTGCAGAAGAAAGAATAAAATACATTACGAAAAACAAAGGCAGGAAATGAACAAGACAACCATTTTTGAACAGATAAAACATACCAATGAAATTGGGCAGGAATATTGGAGTGCAAGGGAACTTTTTAAGGTTCTTGATTACATTAAGTGGGACAAATTCTTAAATGTCATTTCCAAAGGAAAAGAAGCCTGTAAAAATTCTGGGCAAGAACCAAACGACCATTTTCCCCGAATAGAGAAATTGGTAGAAATTGGGTCAGGTGCAATGAGGGATATTGGAGATCTGCATTTAACAAGGTATGCCTGTTACCTTACCATTCAAAATGCCGATCCCTCAAAAGATGTTGTAGCATTAGGGCAAACTTATTTTGCTTTTCAAACAAGAAAGGCAGAATTATTAGAAGAAGCATTTGAACAATTAGAAACTGAGGATGCGAAACGGCTTTTTCTGCGAAAAGAAATGGCTGAACACAACAAACAATTAGCCGATGCGGCAAAAGCGGCAGGGGTAATTAAACCATGGGAGTATGCTGTGTTTCAAAATCACGGTTACATGGGATTGTATGCTGGATTGGGCGCAAAAGAAATACATAAGAAAAAGGGGCTAAAGAAAAGTGAAAATATCCTTGACCACATGGGCAGCACCGAACTTGCTGCCAATCTTTTCAGGGCAACGCAAACGGAAGAAAAACTAAAACGGGAAAAAATTAATGGAAAAGAAAAAGCCAACAAAACC
>JANPPB010000774.1:0-1839 GCA_031428295.1 Segetibacter sp.
GATGATCCTGCTGCACCCACTACCTCCAGGGAACAGCAATTGGAAAACCTGGCAGGCCAGTTAGAAACTGAAACAGAAGATGATAGTTTTCTTCAATCTCTGCTTCAGTTCACAAAAAATAAAATCAACATAAATACTGCAGACCAGGGCGAGTTTAGGGAGCTAAAAATGTTAACCGACCTGCAGATACAAAACATTTTAAAATACAGGCAACTGCTGGGTAATTTCATAAGTATTTACGAGCTGCAATCTGTGCCAACTCTTGATATTGAAACCATTCAAAAAATACTGCCCTACCTACGGGTTGGTAATATTGAAACTTTGGGAGAAAATCTACGCAACCGTTTCTCGGATGGACAACATTCGATTTTGCTCAGAGCCCAGCAGGTGTTAGAAACTTCGGAGGGATTTTCAAGACCTGATAGTGTGGTAAATCGTTATTACGGTAGCAGGCAACGGGTGTTTTTAAGGTATAAATATGTTTACAGAAACTTGTTGCAATATGGTTTGGTAGGCGATAAAGATGCAGGCGAACAGTTTTTTAAAGGCAATCAAAAAAATGGTTTCGACTTCTATTCTTTCCACTTGTTTGCCCGAAAATTGGGAGTAATAAAATTGCTGGCTTTGGGCGATTTTACAGTTAACATGGGTCAGGGCCTCATTCAATGGCAAAGCCTGGCTTTCAAAAAAAGTGCCGATGTTACAGCAGTTAAAAGACAAGCCGATATTCTGCGTCCATATAATTCAGCAACCGAATATAATTTTCAAAGGGGGGCTGGAGTTACCATACAGGCTAATCATTTTGAGGCAACTGTTTTTGGTTCCGTTAGAAAGATAGATGCCAACCTGCGGAGGGATACCGTCTCAACAACAGATGATTTTGCGTCTTCCATTATTCTATCCGGACTTCATAGAACGCCTAACGAAGTGCTTAAAAGAAACAGCATTCAACAAACCGGGTTTGGTGGCAATATTTCTTATAACACCATTGGCTTTCATTTTGGAGTGAATGGTGTACAGTACAATTTTTCATCCCCATTAATAAGAAACTTTGAACCATACAATCAGTATGCAATACAGGGTACTACGTGGCGAAATTTAAGTGCTGATTATAGTTATACCTATCGCAATATTCACTTGTTTGGCGAAGCAGCCATTGATAAAAACAATTCCAGTGCTTTATTATCAGGGTTGATTATTAGTTTGGATGCTAAGGTTGATGGATCGCTGGTATATCGAAACATCGACAAAAAATACCAGTCCTTATATGGTAATGCTTTTACTGAGGGAACTTATCCAAATAATGAAAAGGGACTATTTGCAGGAATTACCATCAAACCTATACCCGCTATCAGGCTCGATGCTTATGCCGATGCATTTTCTTTTCCCTGGTTACGTTACCGGGTTGATGCACCTAACACCGGATCGGATTATTTGGTGCAGCTCACTTATAGGCCCAACAAACAGGTAGAAGTATATACGCGTTTTAAAAATGAATCGAAAGCGGTAAATATCTCTGGGTTAAATCTTCCAACCCGTCAATTTTTTATTCGCCCCCGCCAAAATTGGCGTACACAGTTTAGTTATAAACTTAACCGGGAGGTTACCTTAAAAAATCGTGTAGAAATTTTGTGGTATGACCGCCGGGAGCAAAAAAGAAGCGAACAGGGATTTATGACATATTTCGATATAGCTTATAAACCTATGAGCAGCCCTTATGCTGCCAATGTACGACTGGTGTATTTTGAAACAGATAGCTACGACAGCAGGATTTATGCATTTGAAAACGATGTTCTTTACAGTTTCTCCATTCCTGCATTTTTTAATAAAGGATACCGA
>JANPPB010000775.1:0-5053 GCA_031428295.1 Segetibacter sp.
GTGAGCCTGCACCAAAACCTGCTAAACCAATCCTGCTTTTGTTTTAACCACTTGTTTAAGCCCCATGTTAAGTGCTGCCTATAGCTTTTGTTTTCAGAAAATTCTTTATAAAGCATACTTAGCCCCTTGTGTTGCAAGGCAACAGAAGTAATACTCACCGTATTGGTGTCACCTTCACGTTTCATTAATAAATCGTTGGTTCGATCGCCATCTCCGCCAAACGTATGAAAGTTTATAATTGCCTCTTGCGTGATGGCAGTTTGTTGCAACCAGGTTTGGAACCAGTAGCTACGTTTACTTATAATTTGGGGTGCATATAAAGT
The DNA here is from genome assembly GCA_031428295.1 of Segetibacter sp. Classification (GTDB taxonomy): domain Bacteria; phylum Bacteroidota; class Bacteroidia; order Chitinophagales; family Chitinophagaceae; genus Segetibacter. Next base: position 324 of record JANPPB010000775.1, read on the forward strand.
AGAAGACGACCATATATAAGCCTTGTTAGCATCAAGCTTTTTAATTGATACATTCTGTCCATTCCAAATACATTCAAACAATTTTTGGTTGTGATATAGTATGAGTGTAAACGGCTCAATAGCCTGCAAATATTCATCACAGAAAGAAGCAAGAAGTTCGGCTTCCTGCATAATTTCAACCAACACCAGGCCCCTACTTTTTCTGTAGGGTGGTGCAGGTGTATGCGCCGTTTCTGCTCCATTCAGCAAAACCCCCACGGTACCATTGTCACGGGCAATCATCCAGGTTCCTCCTTTATCAGCATCTACCGGGTATAACAAATTGCCACTTACTATTTTCTTAATATCAGGTGATAAAGCTTTTCCTCTCGATATTTTTTCATCACGATTGCTGGTTAGAAAAACAGTATTTTTTGTTGGAATGAATGTTACTGTGCACATGCTTTTCTATATCGGTTGGTTGCAGGTGCCACGCCAAATTCTTTTGGCAATTGTATAGTACCCAGGTTATGTATTCCAATACGTATATAAGCCATGTGGTGAATGGCATGTTCGAGATTATAAATCAGTTCGCGGTAATAACTGCTGGCAACTCCAAAGGAATCATCTTCTTCAATGCTGTAATTACCAAATACCTGAATATTTTTATCAGGTTTAGGTATAACAGCAGAAACTGCCTGGAGCGCATGAATAGCAATTTCTGAATTGGTTTCAAGTAACAGGTCTCGTTTACGATTATCGTAATTGACCCTGCCGGTTAAATACCCATCTTCCACCTCCCGAAACAATTCAATTATATGACGGGTATGCTGGCCAATAGTTGAATTACCAAGTACTGCCTGGCTACTGGTATAATCCTCTTTTGAAAGCTGGTTTAATGCCAGGATCAATTGGTTAAAAATGGCATCGATGGGTTGCTGTAATCCTATCATGAATTAAAGAAGTTTATCGTGAAGCCTGGCATTTGTTGTCCCGAAAACAAGGCTTTAAACAGCCACAATTATATGATGCGTTTGTAGTTTAAAATAAAAAGAATGCCTGAACTAATAAAAACTATTATGGCATAAGCAAATAGTAATCCTTCATCACCTTTTACCTCTATGCCCAATACCGTTAGATGAAAAAATATAGCACCACTCATAACACCTAATGCTAATAGTGCATCAATACCTGTAGTACTCAAATAAAACTTAATTCACACCGGGGCAATCACTAATACATTACTCGCCGGCCAGCAATTCCACATCTTTTATTTTAGTTGGAAACCAAACAGTCATTTCGCCCTTACCCCTGTGGGCCCAGGCATAATAAGGTATTGCAGTAAAAGCGTTTTGGGTGGTACTGATTGCTTTGCCATCGCCTGAAATATTAATAACCGGAACATTGGTCTTTAATGTCATTATACCATTCAATAATTCAGGTTTAAACTCAGTAGCAAATGTGGTGGCTGCAGGCAAAATAATATTACTGGTTTTGCCATTATTGTCCGCCCATTCTGCACAATAAATTAAAGGACCGCGCTGCAGGGCCACTTTTCCCATATCATCTTTTACCTGTCCATTAGCTATTACTTTTCTTACTTCCATTGGCAGGTCAACTTCCACAACATCATTCTTTTTCCATAATCGGTTTATAACTGCGTAACCATTTTGCACCACATATTCAATGGCTTTACTATTAACTTTTATGGTTACTTTTTTATCAGATTTATCAGCAAAAGAATACAGATCACTTGGCATGGCTTCTTCTCTTGCCCAACCCGGTATACGCACTAAAAAATTAAAATTACCCGGCGTAGCGGGGCTAATGTAAAACGTAAGGTTACCCTGCCATGGGTAATTGTTTTGTTGGGTAATGGTTACCGGCTTATTGTTGATGTTAACATCGGCACTTCCATTAATAAAAAGATTTACATACAAATCCTGGCCTTTTTGTGCATACATATACCCCGGCATTGATGGGATTAGCCGGGCAACGTTGGTAGGGCAGCACGAGCAGGGAAACCAACCCGCTCTCTCGGGCTCCATACTGCCATGCGCAAAGCTGTTGTGTATTTGCATGGCATTGGTATAAAAAAAGGATTTACCATCCATACCCACACCAGAAATCAAACCGTTGTACAGGCTTTTTTCAAGTATATCAATGTATTTGGAATCGCCATGTAACAAAAACATTCTATGGTTAAAATATACATTGGCAATGGCTGCACAGGTTTCGTTGTAAGCAGTTTTATTAGGTAGTTCGTAATTGGCGCCAAACCGCTCTCCGGCAGGTATTGCACCTACGCCACCCTGTACGTAAATTTTTTTACTCACCAGGTTCGTCCATATCGTATCAATTGCATTCAGCATTTTTTGATCGCCTGTCAATGCTGCCACATCCGCCATAGCTGCATACAAATAACCAGCACGTACGGCGTGTCCTTCAGCTTCCTTTTGGTCAATTACCGGCTTATCATCCTGCCAATACGATCCATTTTTCCAGGCATCAGTACTGCTGGCGTCATAACCCTTATAACGACCTCTTTCTTCAATAAAAAATTTAGCGGTTTGCAGGTATTCCTTTTTGCCGGTAATGCGGTATAATTTAACCAGTCCCATTTCAACAACCTGGTGGCCGGGAGCAACATGCTTTTTATCAGGCCCAAAAACACTGCAAACCAGGTCGGCATTCTTTAATGCAATGTTTAGCAGGTTTTTTTTGCCGGTCGAATAAAAGTGTGCGGCAGCAGCCTCGTATAAATGACCTGCATTGTACAGTTCGTGGCTAAGTTCTCTTTCCTTTTCCCAGCGTTGTAAACCGGCCCATTCGTGTGGATGTAAAGGGTCAATAGTGCGGGCAGTATATAAATAACCATCCGGCTCCTGCGCCTTACCAATTTTGTCAATCATCTTGTCAATGTAGGAATCCAAAGCAGCATCAGGGTACAAACTCATAGAGAAAGATGCACCTTCAATGGTTTTGTAAGGGTCGGTATCGTCAAAGGGATAAATCGTACAAAACTTACCCGACTTAGCAGCAGCCATTTCAAAATTTTTCATTCTTCCGGTAGCTTCAATACGTTCAAAAGATGCGGGTATGGTAACTGTGGCATTGGTTTTAATACGGGGCAACCAAAAGTTATCAGTAAGCTTTACTTTGGTAAAAGGCACGGCCTGAATGGGGTAATCAAGATTTTGCCCCCGTGCCTCACTTATGCAAATAATACAAACAATCAGCAATAAATTTTTCATGGCAAAAGTTTTAATTGGTTTATTAATGATCAGTGTCTATTTGTTTATTCTAAAAAAATGAATCTTGTTGTTGTTAACCGCTACAGCAATAATTCTTTTACCGCCTTTACCTTTAATCACCTTTATGTCGCGTACTTCACCCTTTACCCACAAACCTGACTTATACGATGGTAAGGGCTGTAGCTCATCCTTTGTTTTATCCGAAACCAGCACATCAACATAGCTGGCATCATATCTTCCCTCATACGGTGATACACCATAAAAATTTCCTCCCGAAATTATATCTGCTTTGCCATCTCCATTAAAATCATTTACACAAAAAGAGAATAAAGGAGACCATTGTAACGATGCCGGAAGTTTGACCATTTTAAATGAATGACCGGTGCTTTGGATCAGCGCCATTGAAGATAAACCCTCTGCTGAAAGCATCGTTGACTTTTGAAGCAACGAGCCAAATACTTCGTCCATATTTTTACCGGCGAAAGAAGCATAATCAGCAAACTTTCTTCTGACTACAGAGGGCAATTGTTTTTCAATGTCTTCTTTACCTAAAAAGCTAAAATACTCACCTTGTTTATGTACCGCCAGCAACTGCTCAACCGTACCGTTATTATCAAAATCGCCCCACCATAACTTTAAAGGAAATTGACGGCTGGCTGTTAGTTTTGAGTTTTCGCCCCAGTTCCCCAATAGCACATCTTCCAGCCCATCATTATTAATATCGGCGATTGAAAGTGTGGTCCATAACCCGGTTGTTTGTTGCAGACCGTATTTAATGGTTTCATTAGTAAAGGTTCCCTGATTATTTTTAAAAATTGTTATAGGCATCCACGCTCCTGCAAGTATAAGATCCTGCCAGCCATCTTTGTCTACATCAAAAAAAGCTGCGCCGGTTACCATGCCCGCCCTTTGTAAACCCGGCGCTAAAGTATTGTCCGCAATACTAAAAACTCCCCTGCCATTATTTACCAACAAATAAGATGTTGGAATTTCTCCATACTTTCCGGCCACTATCCTGCCACCAATAAACAAATCCATATCTCCGTCGTGATCAATATCTGCAGTAACTGCTACTGATTTGTTACCATATAAAGGTGGTAAAGTAGTTGATTTTTTAAATGTACCCTTGCCGTCATTTATATATAAGCGGTCTAAATTCTGCGGGCTGCTTTCTGTTTCGTTACCGCCTGTTATCACATACAAATCCTTATCGGCATCACCATCAGCATCAAAAAATAAGGCATTTACATCTTCGCTTAAAGAGTCTGCATTCCATACTAAATCATTGGTGCTTTTAAAAGTTCCCTTATTGTTTTGAATAAACAGATAACTGCGTTTTCCCTTTGCACCACATACAAAAAAATCTTCCAGCCCATCGTTGTTTACATCGGCCACTGCCATTTTTGGACCTTCGGTCGAAAGTTTATGTGGTATAAAAGCCTGTGTATTAAAATCGTTAAAATCATTTTCGATATGACGGTAAGGCAGGTTAATTTG
>JANPPB010000776.1:0-3599 GCA_031428295.1 Segetibacter sp.
CTTAGAACAGTTGCCACGCATTTACAAAGCGGAACAGTAATAGAAACCGATGCCCCAACCGACAACCAGGGTAAAGGCGAACGGTTTTCGCCCAGCGATTTGGTAGCTACAGCACTGGGCAACTGTATGCTTACTATCATGGGTATAAAGGCGAGAGATATGGGAGTGGATCTTGAAGGAACCAGGCTGGATATAACGAAAATTATGGCTTCGGAACCCCGTAGGATTGGGGGTGTTAATATTATGTTTCATTTTCCAGAAAGTTTAAAAGTGGATGAAAAGCAGCGCACCATTTTAGAACGTGCAGCCATGACGTGCCCCGTTATTGAAAGCCTGAGCAAAGACATTGAAAAGGACATAAACTTTAACTGGCAAAAGTAGATGTTGGGGAAAAGATGATAGATGTAAGATGACAGATGACAGGTGGTTGGTTCGTTGGTGGTTGGTGGTTGATGGTTGATGGTTGGAGGATGTTGGTTGCTAGTTGGCCGTTGGCGGTCCGAGGTTGATAGTTGTTCATTGCCTTCGATTAATAAATAGTCCTGCCCAATTAACCTTGCACCTTTCACTTTTGGATTTTGTCTTTTTGTCTTTTGTCTTTCCACTATTCATTATTCTCTATTCATTATTATCTTTTTTTCTTCTCACTTTTTACTTTTTACTTTTTACTTTTTACTTTTTACTTTTTACTTTAATGATCAAAAACCTTTTTATTGCCCTTGAAGGAATTGATGGCAGCGGCAAAAGCACTCAGCTTACATTACTAACCAATAAACTGGAAGCTGCAGGCCATAAAGTATATGCAACTTATGAACCTACAAATGGGCCAATTGGTGCAATGATCAGAACTATTTTAAAAGGCGATACCCATACAGATGATAGGGTGATTGCCGGGCTGTTTGTTGCAGATCGCCTGGACCATTTGTTGAATAAAGAAAATGGCATTGTTACAAAGATGGAGGAAGGCTATACCGTGATTTGCGACCGGTATTGCTTTTCGTCGTACGCCTACCAGGGTACACACATGAGCATGGATTGGGTTATTGCAGCAAACTCAATGAGTGCCTCCATTCTTAAACCAGATGTAAATGTGTTTATAGACATAGACCCTGAGGTTAGTATGGAACGCATTGCCAACAACCGCGAAACCATAGAGATTTATGAAACACTGGATAATCAAAAAAAAGTAAGGGCAAAATTTTATGAGGCATTTGATCTCATGAAGAACAAAGAAAATATATTTATAGTTGATGGAAACAGGGCAGCCGAAATGGTAGCTTATGATATTTTTACTGAATTAAGCAACACAACATTTAAATAATAGAAAAACGATAACGTAATTATTTTATGAAAAAGATCATCTTATTGCTGACGTTTCAACTGGTACTTGCAACTGCTATTTTTGCATCAATAGATACCATACAGGTGTACAGCAACAGCATGTTTAAAAATGTAAAATGTGTTGTAATAACACCGTGGAATTATACCAGTACAGCCACCCGATACCCCGTAGTTTACTTATTGCACGGCTACAGCGGAAACTATGGAGACTGGGTAAATAAAGTTGCAGGCATGCAAAAGCTGGCCGACGATAATAACTTGTTGATTGTTTGTCCTGACGGTGCTTTTAGCAGTTGGTATTTTGACAGTCCTGCTGATTTAACCAAGCGCTTTGAAACGAATGTTGCCACTGAAATTCCAACTTACATAGATGCCAATTACAGGAGCATTACAAACCGCAATGCAAGAGCTATAACAGGTTTAAGCATGGGAGGTCATGGCGGAATATTTTTAGGGATGCGACATGCCAGCTTTTTTGGAGCTTGTGGCAGCATGAGTGGCGCTTTAGATATTAGCAACCTCAGGGGTTATGGAATAGATAAAATATTAGGAGATACCATTGCCAATGCCAAATATTACAACGATTGGGCGGTGGTAAATGCAATTGATAATTATACAGCGGATACGCTGGCAATGATTATTGATTGTGGTACTGAAGACTTTTTAATAGAAGCAAACAGGAAGGCTCATCAAAAGTTATTGCAACGCAAAATACCCCACGACTATACTGAAAGACCCGGTGGACATACATGGGAATACTGGGCCAATGCAGTCACCTATCAAATGCAATTTTTTCGAAAGTTTTTTAACAAGACTACCCGATAACCGATACTGTTTTACAACAAAATCCCTCCCCGCATAGTTAATCGTGAGTTGTCAGTGGTGAGTTGTCAGTGCAGTAACTTTCTTTAGGCTTCAATCACTCACAACTGACAATTCACAACTCACAATGAAGCGTCACGTAATGCCTAACTTAACACTATGAGGAATTTCAGATTAAGGGTTCTTCAAGGGACTGAAATTTAGAACGTCCGCCCATCTATCACCTTAACCTTCTTTTTGCCGCTATTCTTTTTTTCAAATTCCAATACAGCCTGGGGCTTGCTTTTAGCTACCGGTTTCTTAGCTGCGGGTATACTATCGGTAGGATTGTCCAGGCCGCTGATATTTACCAACATGCTTGCAGGGTCTTGTTTTTTATCAAGAAAATAAGATTCCGATTTTACAAGTTTGCCGGTGCCACTTTCGTAGTACTTCCAGCTACCGTGTTTAACGGTGCTGCCATCAATCTTTACCACCTTCATCTCAACTTTGTAGGGATCAATTGGATCCGGAACTTCTATAGTATCATAAGGATTTGCCGGGTTCACCGCTTTCCAGCTTTCTTCTCTTACCAAACCCGTAATATTAAAGTACTGGCTAACACCATCTTTATTACCCCAACGATAACGCTCTACAGCATACAGATCGCCCATGGAGGTATAAATTCTCCAAAAACCATCTTTCTTTCCATCTTTAAAAATACCTTCTTCATCATATCCTGGCTCGCCCCTTATACCATCAACTTTCACTACCCATTTGCCTTGTTGCAAATCTTTAAAGTCTACACAATTAAGTGTATCGCCCTGGCGGTTTAGTCTATATGTTTTGCATTGACTGTAAGCCTGGGCAGTAATAAGTAATAATGATAAAAAGAGGAGTTTCATATTCACAAAATTCAATAAACGAAAGTACTTGATATGTAATTGCAGCAAAGATGTAAACCTGTTAAAAAAATGATTGCACTCATGATAAAAATTTGGGCAAATGCCGCATAAACAATTAACCATAACCCCCTGAGAATTATATTGTGTATCCTTTTGCACATGGCATTCATTAAAAGCATATCTGAAACAAACCCCGATGTAGAGTTGGTAGCATCATACCAGAAAACCCATCAACAAGACTTTCTTGCCCAATTGTTTTTACGCTACAGCGACCTGGTATATGGTTGCTGCCTCAAATATTTATCTGATCCTGACAAGGCTAAGGATGCCACCATGAGCATCTACTATGAACTGGTAGAAAAATTAAAAAATCATGAAGTAATACACTTTAAAAGCTGGTTGTATGTGTTGAGCAAAAATTATTGCCTGATGGAATTGCGCAAACAAAAAAGGAACCCGGTTACTGTTTATGCTTCGGAGTTTATGTATTCAGAAGAATTTGAGCATCCGGAGGATATGTTTGATAAGGAAACACAGTTGCAAACACTTACT
>JANPPB010000777.1:0-1550 GCA_031428295.1 Segetibacter sp.
GCAAGCAGTCTCTACTATTTTTCTTCGGTTAATAAAGATACAACAACGGATTTGGCAGCAAACCACACCTTGTTACAGCAGGCTGACAGTATTGGACCTGAAGTAAAGCAGGTTGAAACACCACAATTATTTTTTAAGAAAGACAATGCATTAGCCCGTAATAATAACACGCCAATTTTCAACAAATCTCAACCAGAAGAGGCTAATGTTATGGCAGCCACCGCCCCGGTTATTGGCAGTACTTATATGTCCTCTAACCAAAGCATGGCGGCTTTAAAAAACAGTGAAGGCAATGGCTTGACCGAGGCCGCACCGCAGACAAGGTTGATGAGAAAAAGTGAAGCCGAGGCGGTTAATATACCGACCTATGAATTTGCAGGCAAGGTGTTGGATGAAGATGGAGATCCCGTTGCATTTGCAACGGTGAGCAGCAAAAAAGGTGTTGGGGCAGTTACCGATTCCAAGGGAAACTTTAGCATTAAGACACCCGACTCAATTATAGATGTAACCATTGCAGGCATGGGTTATTTACCAGTTACTGCAAGGTTACACCACAACCAGGCACAGGATTTTCAACTCTTAGAAAATAAGAAAGATTTAAGCGACCTGGTCGTTTCATCCATGGGCAAGAAAAAGAAATTTGATGTTACCATTGATAAAAATGAATACCTGAATAAAGAGACGGGATATAAGCCTTTAAAGGGATGGCGACATTTAAATAATTACCTGCTCATTAACATCAACGATTACAGGGAAGCATCGGAAGAATATATAAGCGGGGATGTTGAAATTGAATTTGAGATAAATAAGAATGGGCGGCCTGTTGTTGTACGTGTGGTTGATGCAAGCGATCATTCAAACGCTGAAAAGGCTATTGAACTTATACAAAAAGGCCCTTTGTGGAAAAAAGGAAAGCCCGGTATCAAAGCCCGTTTACTGGTGTCGTTTTAACCACTTTTCAAATATGGAGACCTAAAATCTTTGCGCTTAAACAATGTTGCTGTAGGTTTGTAAAAATTTAATGACATGAAAAAAATAATGATGCTTGCCATAGGTGCGGCCCTTTTAACCTCTGCAGTTAGGGGTCAGATAAACATGCCGGCACCCAGCCCAACACAAACTATTCAACAGGAATTTGGTATGGGAAAAGTTGAACTTACTTATAGCCGCCCTTCTATAAAAGGTCGCCCGGTTTTTGAAGCCAACAGCCCAATTGGACCATTGGACAAACCATGGAGAACAGGTGCAAATGCTGCTACAAAAATTACTTTTTCAGATGAAGTAATGATTGGCGGTCAGGCTTTGAAAGCCGGTAGTTATGTTATTTACAGCGTACCTGGAATGCCTGAATGGCAAGTAGTTTTTAGCAAAGGAAAGGCCTATCCCGGAGCTGAGGGATTTAGTGCAAATGATGATGTAGTTAAAATAAAAGCAACTGCACAAAAGCTACCATCCAAAGTTGAAACTTTTACCATGCAGTTTGCCAACGTTATGCCCGAAAGCTGCGACCTGCAATTGATGTGGGGTACTACCTCAGTAAACATTCCCAT
>JANPPB010000778.1:0-3273 GCA_031428295.1 Segetibacter sp.
AAGTATCTCTATAAATGCATTAATGCTTGTAATGGAAGAACAACTGTTAGAAACAAGAGGTGTAGGCCGGGCCAACATACCGTCAACAATGCTTGGTTTATACGTGCATGCGGCTGAACATACCATGAGGCATGTAGGCCAACTGCTGGTTACTGTAAAATTGATTAGGCAACCAAGCTAAATAGTCACTAGCACAAAATAAGGCTCTGATTAAAGGCACCTTACTTTACTAACCGGATCGTAAATGGATACTTATATAATTTTCCTTCGCTGGCCTTTAAGCTGGCCAAAATAACCAGTATCAACGAAAAGATACCCACCAGCCACACTACTACCAATCCTATAATTGAAAAGACGAGAATAAGACAGACAATAACCACTGTAATCTGAAAATTAAGAGACTCCTTTGCATGATAGGCAATAAAAGCAGACTCATCTTTTTTAATCAGCCATATTATGAGTGGCGCTAATATTGGGGCAATAAAAGTTAATATGTGACAAAGCAGCGCCAATGTTTTTTCGTCGCTTGTAGGTATTTGGTCTGGCTGTATGTCGGTACCGAGGTATGATTGCTGTTCCATTGCTGAGTAGTTTAAAAAGTAAAGTAATGCAATCAGGTGGTATATCATATACGTATCGTCTTTGCTCGTTAAAGAAGGGGCAATTATCGATTGAATACTGTTGAGCAACAAAAAAATTTCCATTAAAATATTCGTATTTGACATGCAGCAGTATTAAATTTTGCTGTATTAAAACTTAACTTTAATACATGATCATTAGAATACCAATGCGCTTTGAAGGTTCCAAAGGAGAAAAGAATTTGTATGCCTTGTTTGACAGTGGCGCAACATATTCCTGCATTTCGGAGGATAGCATTGAAGGACTTGAAGAAGTGCTTCAATTACATACTCCTTTAAGGCTTTCCACGGCAAGTGCTGCTACTTTTATGGAAATTACTCATACAACAAGGTTAGATTTCTATCATGAAGAAGTTCGCCTCTCCGATGAATTTTTAGTAGTACCCGGATTGAGTGAGGAGGTAATAATAGGTGCTGCAACTATGCAAAAATGGAGATTGAAATTAGACTTTGAACACGATAAAGTAATTGTTGATCCGGCCGTTGCCAAGCTAATATTGATAAATCTTATAAAAAGAGATTAACCTGATTCATCCCCTTACAACTTTTCAACGGAGCGTCGCAAGCAAAGCATCATCTAAGATCAAATGCCTGCCCCAAAAAAAAATTCTAATTAAGCATTGACAGCGGCTTCTTCAACAGCAACTTGTTTATGCATGCGGGTAAGAAAGCTATGCATGTCTTCCATACTCTTTACATCGTCAACAATTAGGAGGAATAATTTACCGGCCTGTTTAAGTTTTGCCTTATTGGTTCCGGTTTGAAGGAAGCCCATAATATTTTTAAACATGTAAGATTCAAAGTAGGGTGAATCGGGGCGATTGATAAAGTAACAACGTAGCGTGTTGCCCTTTAAAGTCATTTTTTCGAAGCCGAATTGAACACCCATTTTACGACATTGCACAGTGGTAAATAAATCTTCTACCGGCTTGGGTATGGGGCCAAACCTGTCAAGCATCTCCACTTTAAATTCATCCAGTTCTTTATCGTTATCGCAATTATCTAAACGGGTGTACAACGATAAACGCTCGGTTATGCTGTCTACATAACTGTCGGGAATCAATATCTCCAGGTCGGTATCGATGGTACAATCCGTAACAAAATCGTCCTGCTTTTGTATCTCATCTTTAAAGAGTTCTTTAAAGTTGCTGCGCTTTAATTCGCGTATGGCTTCGTCCAGAATTTTTTGGTACATCTCAAAACCTATCTCTGCCATAAACCCGCTTTGCTCTCCACCTAACATGTTGCCCGCACCCCGTATGTCAAGGTCACGCATAGCAATCTGGAAGCCACTACCCAACTCGCTATGTTGCTCCAATGTTTGTAATCGCTTACGGCTGTCGTTGGGAAGGCTACTCAAGGGAGGTGCCAAAAGATAACAAAAAGCCTTGCGGTTGCTTCGGCCTACACGTCCCCGCAACTGGTGCAAATCGCTCAATCCAAAGTGATGGGCATTGTTGATGATGATGGTATTTACATTGGGAATGTCTACGCCACTCTCTACTATGTTGGTACATACCAGCACATCGTATTTACGATCTATAAAATCGAGTATGCGTTCTTCCAGCTCATGACCTTCAAGTTGTCCATGGGCAAATCCAATGCTCAGGTCGGGGCATTTACCCTGGATCATTGCCGCCATCTCGCCCAGACCATGTACCCGGTTGTGAATAAAGAACACCTGCCCTCCCCTTTCGGTCTCATAATAAATGGCATCGCGAATAGCATCGGCGCTAAAGGTTTGCACTTCGGTTTGTATGGGTTGCCGGTTAGGCGGTGGCGTGTTGATGATGCTAAGATCTCTTGCACCCATTAAACTAAACTGCAGGGTGCGGGGTATGGGCGTAGCAGTTAATGTTAAACTATCAACATTTGTTTTGATGGTCTTAAGTTTTTCTTTGGCACCCACCCCAAACTTCTGCTCCTCATCAATAATCATAATGCCGAGGTCTTTAAATTTAACCTCTTTTCCTAACAACGAGTGGGTTCCAATTACTATATCAATCTTACCTTCTTCCAGTTTTTTGTATACTTCTTTCTTTTCTTTTGCCGACCTAAAACGGTTGACATAATCAACGGTAACCGGAAAATCTTTTAGCCTGTCGGTAAAAGTTTTATAGTGCTGAAAGGCAAGGATGGTAGTGGGCACTAAAATGGCGGCCTGCTTACCATCAATACACGTTTTAAAAGCTGCCCGTATGGCTATTTCCGTTTTTCCAAAGCCTACATCGCCGCATATTAACCGGTCCATAGGGCTGCTACTTTCCATGTCTCTCTTTACATCTTCAGTAGCCTTGCTTTGGTCGGGTGTGTCTTCGTAAATAAAGCTTGCCTCCAACTCGGTTTGCATGTAAGTATCAGGCGTATGGGCAAAACCTTGTTGTGCTTTGCGTTCGGCATAAAGTTGAATAAGGTCGAAGGCAATTTCCTTAACCTTGGTCTTGGTCTTTTCCTTAAGCTTATACCACGCATCGCTGCCTATCTTATTTATCTTGGGCACAGTGCCTTCCTTGCCGGTAAACTTGCTTATTTTATGTAGCGAGTTAATGTTGACATAAAGGATATCATTGTCTTTGTAAATGATGCGGACAGCCTCCTGCCAGCGGCCATTTACTTCCAGCTTTTGCAGACCGCT
>JANPPB010000779.1:0-3441 GCA_031428295.1 Segetibacter sp.
TAAAGCAGAGTGTACAGATTTGTGATGTGTAGGAGAAAGTAAAAGATAAAAGGGAAAGTGAAAGGTGAAAGCGTAAACATCTAAAAAGGGAACGTAAACAGTAAACCCCTAAGCGAAAAATAAACATCAAAGATCCTTAGCAAGGATCTTTTTTACTTTTCCATCTTTATCGGCAACTACCAGGTAGGAGTTAGTGGCTTTGGTTTCGGCAATGAGATGTTGGGTAATTTGTTTATGAGCATTTTCAATAGCCTTGCCCTCCTTCAAAAAATTTTCAGAAAATTCTATATTTGCTTTAGTCTTTCCCATAATTCAAAGTTAATAAGGTTTTTTACTTTATCTCTTTCACCTTCCGCAATTTTTAGGGGAGGAGATTGACTGTTTTCATAAATGTACCATCTGTCAACCAGTTTAATGTAGTCAAAAAAATATCGTATTCCTAAAAAATACCTTCTTTCTATTACTTCTGAAGGTATGTTGTGCCCACCTTTACTGACTCTTAGCCTAACTCTCTCCATAGCCATTTCTGCTGAAGGCAAAAAATAGAATAAAAGAACAACTTCAAATTCCAGTAATTGCGCTTGCCTGACTAAATTAAAATAACTTCTGGTTGCCAAAGTGGTTTCAATCGCAAAAGTTTCTCTTTTCTCCAATCTTTGCTGAATTTGTTCAAGCATTATTCTGCCTGCTTTTAATGCTACTATTTCAGGGTTCGTTGCATTTAGCGAAGCAGCAATAATGTCTGCATTGATGAAAATGTTTGTTTTAAAAACTTCCGGCAACAAAAATTTTGAGGCGGTAGTTTTTCCCGCTCCGTTACACCCTGCTAATATGTATAACGTAGGCATTAGTAGTTCATCAGTTTATTTACCAATTTATGAAGCCTGCTATTGGCCATAAAGTTTTTCTCCAGTTCAGCATTAAAGGGAACGGGTGTATCCAGCGAAGCGCAGCGAATAATGGGCGCATCCAAATGCTCAAAACAATGTTCGGTTATCCATGCGCTGATCTCTCCACCAATGCCACCAATAAGGGTGTCTTCGTGTAAAATAATGATCTTGCCATTCTTCTGTACCGTTGCCTCAATGGCTTCATAATCCAGGGGTGATAAGGTACGCAGGTCTACAATTTCAATAGATAATTCAGGATGTTGCTTGCTGTATTCGCATGCCCAATGAACCCCGGCGCCATAGGTAATTATGCTGAGGTCATTTCCATATTTTACCACCCTCGCTTTACCAATTTCAATCTCAAAATATTCGTTGGCAACCGGGCCGGTTATGCTTCGGTATAAGGCTTTGTGCTCAAAAAATAACACGGGGTTGGGGTCATTAATAGCCGCAATCAACAAGCCTTTCGCATCCATTGCTGAGGAGGGATATACCACTTTCAACCCTGGAGTATGTACAAACCAGGCCTCATTGCACTGGCTGTGAAATGGTCCTGCAGCTACACCTCCACCGGTTGGCATTCTGATAACAACATCGGCTTGCTGCCCCCACCGGTAATATATTTTTGCCAGGTTGTTGACGATTTGAGTAAATCCTGCGGTGGCAAAATCTGCAAACTGCATCTCCATCACACTTTTAAAACCCTGTAACGACAGGCCAAGGCAGGCACCTACAATAGCGCTTTCACAAAGCGGTGTGTTTCTAACCCGTTCTTTTCCAAACACCTCCACAAAACCTTCGGTTACTTTAAAAGCCCCTCCGTACTCAGCTATATCCTGGCCCATTAAAATAAGGTTAGTATGCTGTTCCATCGACTGGAACAAACCTTCTTTAATGGCATCTACAAATCGCCTGGGAGCAATTGTTGTAGCTGAATGAGCCTGGTCTGCTTCAATAGGATTACTATAATCTATAATAGGTGCTGAATTGCTGTTACCGGTTATGGGAGCATACACATCCTGTAATTCTTCTAAAGTATCTGGCTGTAGAACTTCTTCATTGCTGCCAGCGCTTAATTCTTCGTCTATGTAAGTTTTCGTTTCTGTTTTTATAAACTCTGCACTGGCCTCAGTCAATAAATTTTGGCTAAACAAAAACTCCTCAAAGTTTTTAATGGGATCTCTCTTTGCCCATTCATCCATTAATTGTTTGGGTACATATTTTGTTCCGCTTGATTCTTCATGTCCCCGCATTCTAAAGGTCATGAATTCAACCAGGTAGGGCTTTTGGTTCTTAATGCAATAATCCCTTACCCCTTTTATGGTATCGTATACAGCCAATACATTGTTGCCATCAATACGAACACCCTCCATACCATAGCCTTTTGCTTTATCCACC
Organism: Segetibacter sp.; assembly: GCA_031428295.1. GTDB lineage: Bacteria > Bacteroidota > Bacteroidia > Chitinophagales > Chitinophagaceae > Segetibacter. The sequence continues at coordinate 2,289 of JANPPB010000779.1, forward strand.
AGCGATTTGCAACGGTATTGTTCGTTAACAGGTGTGCTTAGGCCATAACCATTATTTTCAATCACAAAAATTACGGGCAGATCCCAAACGGCAGCCACATTGAGTGCTTCATGAAAATCGCCTTCGCTGGTGCCGCCATCGCCTGTAAATGCAAGCGCAATCTTTTTTTCGTTTTTAAGTTTATGTGCAAGTGCTACGCCATCAGCAATGGCCAATTGAGGGCCTAAATGCGAGATCATTCCACAGATATGATGCTCTTTTGATCCAAAATGAAAGCTGCGTTCCCGCCCTTTACTGTAACCGTTTTTATTGCCTTGCCATTGCATGAACAACTTTCGTAAGGGCATTTGCCTTGTGGTAAACACACCCAGGTTCCGGTGTAGCGGCATCATCCATTCATCGTAGTGAAGCGCTGCTGTACACCCAATTGAAATTGCCTCTTGCCCTATGCCGCTAAACCATTTGCTTATTTTGCCTTGCCTTAGCAAAAGCAACATTTTCTCTTCAATCAAACGCGAAAGCAGTAAACTTTTATAGAGGCTGATCAACTCCTCGTTTGAAAAGCGGGACCGGTCGTATTGAATAACAGACATCGTAATTATTTTTCCCGGGTTCCTAATAAGCTTTCCAATATGGACGATACGATTGATATGACCAGGCTAAAGAGCAAAGCCCACAACCAGTTGTCTACATTGAAACCATCCACAAGACTGTCGGTCCATTTTATAATAATCACATTAATAATTAGCAGAAAAAGGCCGAGCGTTAATACGGTTATGGGTATAGTTAAAATAACCAATATGGGTTTTATGAATGTGTTTAAGAGTGCCAACACTATAGACACTACCAATGCAGTTGTAATACTGTCTATATGTACGCCGCTTAGCAGGTAAGCGGCTACCATTGCGGCTATCGTGTTAAATAAAAGCTTTGTAATAAATGAGGGCATAGTATAACAGGTTATGGTTTACAAATTAATCGCTTTATAAAAAGATAAGAAACACTAAGCTTTGAAACTAAAACAACTTACCATCTTATCCCAATATCATTAACTTATGGCTTTCAGGCATTTTCGTCATTCTGAGTAATTAATTTTTGGTTTCCAAAAAAGTTCTTTGAAAATGACACTATATAAAAGTCAGAAACCTAAAAT
>JANPPB010000780.1:0-3751 GCA_031428295.1 Segetibacter sp.
CTGCTGCTACCTAAACCATCGGGCCATACATCGGTTGCCGAGTTCATTAAGATCCAGGCAGAGTTTAATGCAGATGCATTGAGGAAAATGATTTTAGCGAAGTAGTCATATGTTTTGTTATCGGTAGCATCTACAATACGAACGCCTGTTGCTTTCTTTGTATTCTTATCATACAAAATTTCTTTTACTATCGAAAAAGGACGAAGCGTAAGATTACCTGTTTTATTAGCTGCAGGCAATGTAGAAGATTGTGTACTGAAATAAGCGCCAAACGGACAACCCAGCCAACACTTATTACGATACTGGCAATTGGTACGTTCCTGCAAAGGCTGCGTAATATTGGCAGTGCGGCCCATGATGATGCGACGTTTTCCATCAAATTGCTTAGCTACTTTTTCGGCCACATCTTTTTCAACACAGTTAAAATCCATTGCCGGTTGAAAATCACCATCTGGCAATTGTGGTAACCCATCCCTTGAACCGCTGATACCTGCAAATTTTTCAGCATAGCTGTACCAGGGTGCTATGTCTTTATAACGTATAGGCCAATCGATGGCAATACCATCTTTCAGGTTAGCTTCAAAATCCAAATCGCTAAACCGGTAGCTTTGCCTGCCCCACATTAATGAGCGGCCCCCTACGTGGTAACCTCTAAACCAGTCAAAACGCTTTACCTCAGTGTAAGGACTTTCTTTCTCGTTAGCCCAGTAGTCAAGGTTTAATTCGTTTAACGGATAATCTCTGCTGAGTACAGGATAATCGTTGATCAATGCTTGTGTACGACCGCCCCTGTGCGGAAACTCCCAGGAGCCTTTAGTAGCATTTACATAATCTTTGATATGCTCAATATCTTTTCCACGCTCAAGCATAATCGTTTTTAAACCTTTTTCAGTAAGCTCTTTTGCTGCCCAGCCTCCGCTTATGCCGGAGCCTATCACAATTGCATCGTAGGTATTTGTGGCCATTTAGTAAACGTTTTTTAAGAATTAAAATATTAAAGATGCCTATTGTTTGTTTATAAAATTTCAAACTGTGTAATCGATACTCAAAAGAAGCATGAATTGTTCGCGTTTATTTTTATTTCTTATCCAAATCCTCCCTGCCTATTTGCAATGCCACGCTTAAACATCGCAAAGGCGAACTGCTTTTTGGAGCGATGCAATTTTATCGGTTGCTGCTGGAATAAACTCCTGGGCAACATATCCTTTGTGACCCACTTTTACAATTGCTTCCATAATTGCAGGATAATAAAGTTCCTGAGTCTGGTCTATCTCGTGCCGGCCCGGTACCCCACCTGTATGGTAATGTGCAAAATATTGATGGTTATTTTGGATTGTTCTGATCACATCACCTTCATCAATTTGCATGTGGTAAATGTCGTACAGCAACTTAAAGTTTTCGGAGCCAATTGTTTTACAAAGCTGCACTCCCCATGCAGAGAGGTCGCACATGTAATCCTTATGATCTACTTTGCTGTTTAATAATTCCATTACAAGTACCACGCCTCTTTTCTCAGCTATTGAAAGTACTTGCTTTAATCCCTCGGCACATGTTTGCAACCCAACCGCATCATCCATGCCTTTACGGCTACCACTAAAGCAGATCAGGTTTTTATAGCCGGCGTTGGCTACCAAATCAATATGTTCAGTATATTTTTTTATAAGTTGGGGGTGATATTTTTTATCGTTCCAACCATCGGTTAAATTTATCTCAGCACCGTTACACATGGAGGAATAGATGCCGTACTTTTTAAGCATTGGCCAATCTGCCGGGCCCACTAAATCAATAGCTGAAAATCCAATATTTTTTACGGTTTTGCACAACTCCTCCAACTGGAGAAAAGAGTAGGTCCATCTACAAACTGAGTGGTTAATATTCCCTTTTAACGGGGTTGCTTTTTGCTTTGGTTGCTTGTGTAGTGCCATAGTAACGCCTGGTGCGGCTAACATAGCTGAACCGCCTATTAGCAGGTTTTGAATTGCTTTTCTTCTTGAGTTATTTTCTTGCATATCAATCGTTTTAGCCCTATGGAACCGGAACTTCGGAAAGGTTACGGTCGGTAATAGCACTTCTTGTATTTGTTAAATGTTTATTCTTAAAGAAAAGTGCAAAAATTAAAAACACCGCTCCGGCTATTGCGGCAGGTACTAGCCAAACACTCCGCCATGCATGTCCATCCGCAACGGTATATTTTTCGGCCACCATGCCTGCAATCCAAAATCCTATCAACATGCCTACACCATAGGTTGCAAGGGTAAGCATGCCCTGTGCAGAAGATCGGATCCGCTCTCCTGCCCTATCATCAGTATATATCTGACCCGTAACAAAAAAGAAATCGTAACAAATGCCGTGTAATATTATACCAGTATACAACATCCATATTCCACTTCCTGTATCGCCATAGGCAAACATAAGGTACCGTACTACCCATGCACCCATGCCAATCAACAACATCTTTTTTATACCGAGGCGTAAAAAGAATAATGGCATCAGAAACAAAAATATCGCCTCAGACATTTGGCCCAATGCCATTTTACCTGCAGCTCCTTCCACCTTTAATTCGTTGAGAAAGATATTAGTCTCCTGGTAATAGAACGCCAATGGAATACAAATAAGTAAGGATGACAAAAAGAAGATGAGGAAGTTCTTGTCCTTTAATAAGCCAATTGCCTCGAGGCCTACAATTTCGCCGAAAGATGTTTTGGTGCCTTTGCGTGGAGGTGGCGTATCGGGCAGGGTAAAGCTAAAAATGCCGAGTACACACGAAACCACTGCAGCTAGTTTAAAGGTTTTGGCTAAGCCATTTGTTTGCTCCCATGCCATCCATCCGATTATTAAGCCGGCAACTATCCAGCCTATGGTACCCCAAAGGCGAACCAACGAAAATTCTTTTTCGGGGTTGGCCATTTGTTTAAAGGAAACCGCATTTACCAATGCCAGTGTTGGCATATAAATAACCATGTAAACGAAGATGGCCGGGTAAAATGACGCAAAACCATCAATACCAGAGATGTAGTATAAGATTGCAGCACCAAACAAATGCAAAATGCCCAGTATTTTTTGTGCTGAAAAATAACGATCGGCAATAAGGCCAATAACAAAAGGTGCAATGATGGCCCCCAGGGATTGCGTACCGTAGGCCAGACCCACCTGAACATCGGTAACCGCGGGGATAGATTTAAGAAAGGTACCCATTGTAACATACCACACACCCCACACAAAAAAGTTCAAAAACATCATCAGGGAAAGTTGAACTCGTATACTGAATTTCATTTATGGAAAGCAACGATTTATATAGCGGCGACTAAAAGTAATTATTTTTAATACACCAATAATTTATGGTTGAAAAATAATTTAAAGTTACAGGTGTAAGCTAAACACTTAATTTATTCTTAAGGAATATTGCGGCAAACTGGCAGGGTATTTTGTTGAGGATGATGATAAAAATTGAATGGAGCGAAGAGGAAAGCTGTAATAATTTTTCGAAGTTTAGAGCTTTACTATTACTTTTATTGCCTCTCAAAATAAACGATCGCTTTTTACAAGATTAGGGTTAAGTATGATAATACAATGTGTTGAAAAAAGCCGAACGTTGTTAAACAAACCGAAGCTATAGCCCCGATTGAAGTGGAAAGCCCGTACCCGGCGCAGCAGGGACGGACTTGCAACGAAAAGCGGGACCAAAGATTAGCATTGAAAAAATGATGTGCTTCAAAAAAAAATCTAAATACAAAAGCCTGAATAATCAGCT
>JANPPB010000781.1:0-1773 GCA_031428295.1 Segetibacter sp.
AACAAGCTCACTTCATAATTTCCAGCCTTTGCAAAGGTTTTAGAAGGGTGTTGAAGATTGCTTGTAGTACCCTCGCCAAAATTCCAATACCATTCTTTTACGGTGTTACCTGTTGCTGTGCTGTTATCAGTAAAGTTGATGCTGTCACCCAAACATACTTCAGTCTTATTAGCTGTAAACACGGCTTTGGGTTGTGCAAATATGTTGGAGAACACCACTGAAGAATCCATTTTACAGCCAGCAATGGTAGTGGCTTGTAACGCAACCGTGAAAGGTCCTGCATTAGTATAAGTATGAATTGGATTTTTTGCTGTATCAGTTTTTTGATCACCAAAATTCCATACATACTTCATGGCATTACCCTCAGGATCGTAGCTATTGTTTGAAAATCTTGCAACCCCCGAAGGAAGGCAAACACCCGGCAAATCAAAGCTGAGAACAGGTTGAGAATGTATGAACAGAATTTTTTGATAAATGATGCCAATACACCCATTGTCGCTTTCAACCAACAACGACACCTGCGGCGAACCCCACGATTTAAATTGGTGTGTAACGGGTTCCCCTGAAGTTTTTATGATTACCGTTCCATCACCAAAGTTCCAGGTCCACTTAACAATTGTACCCGAACTGATGGTACTTGAATCTGAAAAAACGATGTTACTAAATGGGCAGTAAATACCTGCATCGCCAAATTTGGCTACAGGTCGAGGCGAAATAACCAAAGGTTTAATGGTATCGGCCAGGCAGCCAATATCGGTGATTGCCCTTAGCCCTACATTAAAAGTTTTACTGGTTGCATACATTTTCACCGGATTTCTTATGGTGTCAATAGTATTGTCGCCAAAATTCCAAAGCCATTTTACCACAGGTCGGCCACTGCCATTGGACTGGTCGGTAAAGCGAACGCTATCGGGTTGACAGCCACTGGCTACCACGCCAAAATTGGTAACAGGTGGATCAAACACTTCAACATCGTAATTAATTTCCTGCAAGCCGGAGCAACCATCAGATGAAGGATTGTTTGCTACAACTTTTACAGGATAAGTGCCCTTGCCTTTGTATTTATAATAGCCGGGCAATTTGTACACGTATAAGGTTCTGTTATCGCGGGTAAACGAGCTGTCGAAAACCGGGCTATTATTAACCACAGAAGTGTTGGGAGACAGCAATGTATTGTCACTGAAATCCCAGCTTAAACTGGTTGGTTTATAAGGCAGGGTAATTGAAAATTTAAAAGGTGTATTAACACAGGTAGCCGGAAAATTGATGGTGGCATATTGATTTTGCAGGCTTACAAACTGGTACAAGTCTTTAATGTTGGTTCCACCATTGTAACCATACGATTCAACCTGCCCATACCCATAAACAATTGCTGAAAAACTGGTGTCTGCAATAATGCGGTGTACGGGATTTACGGCGCTGGAGGCGCTTACATTTTCCTGCAAAAAAGAAAAACTGGTATTGGGAATATCAGTAAAAATGCCGGTTGGCAAAGCGTTATCTATACGTACCGAGTTCTTATATCTTTTGTCAATAATTACGTTTACATAGTGTTGGGTTACCTGTGTTTGGCCTGTGGGTACATAATTTCGATGAGCAGAAAAGAAGGTGATATCTCCCAGGGTTTGCTCAATAGGATTAAGCAACACCATTTCAGGATCGGCATAACAGTCGGTGTTGGTAGTATTGGTGGAGCAGCCGGTTTTGCAGTTTTGAGCTACAATATATTGCACTACCGATATGGGCTTATCGCCTTCAATATATAAGGGATTA
>JANPPB010000782.1:0-4276 GCA_031428295.1 Segetibacter sp.
ATTACCAAAAAACTTTACAAGCAAATCGTGTGTACGTGTGGCCGACTTTGATCATGATGGAGACCTTGATCTTTTTGTAGCAGGAAGAGTTGAGCCATGGAAATACCCACAACCGGTATCAAGTGCTCTTTACAGAAATGACTCAAAAAATGGTATTGTAAAATTTACAGATGTAACGCCTATGCTTGCAAAAGCGTTAACTAAAATTGGATTGGTGTGCGATGCTGTTTGGACTGATTTTGATAAGGACGGATGGGTTGACCTTGTATTGACAGGCGAGTGGATGCCAGTTAAATTCCTGAAAAATGACAAAGGAATTTTTAAAGACATAAGCACTACTTCAGGTATAGAAAAGCAATTAGGCTGGTGGACAAGCATTGTTCCCGGCGATTTTGATAACGATGGAGACATAGATTTTCTTGTTGGCAACCTGGGTTTAAATTCCTTTTACAAAGCAAATGATCAGTACCCCGTTTCTATTTATGCCAGGGATTTTGATAATAATGGTAGCTACGATGCCATCCCAACCATCTTTCTTCCTCCATCGCAAACGGATACAATTAAGAAAGAATTTATCGTGCATACCAGGGATGATATGACTAAGCAAATGATATCATTCAAATCAAAATTTCAAAACTATAAGTCATATGCGTCAGTTCCCTTTAGTGAGATGCTTACAAAAGATGAAATGAAAGGAGCTTTGGTTTTGAAAGCGAATAATTTCAACAACAGTTATGTAAAAAATATTGGCGGTGGAAAATTTGAGATTGCTTCCCTACCATCAGTAGGGCAATTTTCATGTATGAATGGAATGCTGGCCGAAGATTTTGATGGTGATGGAAATTTAGATGTGCTTATTAATGGAAATGATTTTGGTACTGAAGTAGCAGTGGGGCGATACGACGCCTGTAATGGACTTCTTTTAAAAGGGGATGGAAAGTGGGGCTTTACCCCACAATCAATTTTACAAAGCGGATGGTTTGTTCCTGGTAATGGTAAAGCACTAATCAAATTCAAAAATCCATCAGGCAAAGTGCTAGTTGCTGCCAGTCAAAACAAAGGACCTCTAAAGGTTTTTCGCTTAAATACCAACACAACTACCATTGAATTAAAACCCCAGGAAGTGAGCGCTACAATTTTTTATAAAAATGGAAAAAGCCGGGTATCCAATATAGATTATGGATCGTCGTTTCTGTCGCAATCAGGCCGCTTTTTAAATATTGATGATAAGGTAAGTTCGGTAGAGGTAAAAGATTTTAAGGGCAATGTACGAACCATAAAAATGTGACACCCTTATTGCAAAAAGGTTCTATAGAAAAAATGAAATTGAATAATTATAAATTTTTGATACCCGGCAATTGTGCAATAATTAAGCTTAGGTTGCGTCGCACTCTTGTACAGTTGTTCATTTGTCAGCCTTACAAAAAAACATCATAAACTTCCACTATAAATGAGGGCAGTAGTTCATCTACTTTATCTTTTGCGTCAATAAAAATTGCTATGCCACAAGATTCTTTACAAATAAATATTAATACAAAAGGTATTGCCGCAAATACATTTGATGCTATTGTAATTGGCTCTGGCATAAGCGGGGGCTGGGCCGCAAAAGAACTTTGCGAACATGGTGTAAAAACTTTGGTTCTGGAGCGGGGAAGAAATGTGGTACATAAAAAGGATTATCCAACAGCAACAAAGAGCCCGTGGGAATTTACACATCGTGGCCAACTACCATTGGCTATGGTGGAAGAAAACCCCGTTATAAGTAAGTGCTATGCGTTTGATGAAAGTGCGCAGCATTTTTTTGTGAAAGACAAGGAACACCCTTACGTTCAGGAAAAACCATTTGACTGGATTAGGGGTTACCAGGTTGGAGGAAAATCTTTGATGTGGGCAAGAGAAACGCAGCGCTGGAGCAGGTTTGAATTTGAAGCCCCGGCACGTGATGGCTTTGCAGTAGACTGGCCAATACGTTATGATGATTTGGCCCCGTGGTATTCGCATGTAGAAAAGTTTGCAGGCATTAGCGGCAATAAAGATGGGATAGAACATTTGCCCGATGGTGAATTTTTGCCGCCCTGGCAAATGAACTGTGTTGAGAAAAAAATGCAGGAAAGAGTAAATGCATATTACAAAGACAGAAAAATGCTGATGGGGCGTTGTGCCAATCTTACCCAGCCAACGGAAGTACAATTGCAGCAGGGCCGAGGCCAATGCCAGGCACGTAATTTATGCCAGCGTGGTTGTCCTTTTGGTGCTTACTTCAGTTCAAATTCGTCTACGTTACCCTGGGCCGAAAAAACGGGTAACTATACTCTGCGCCCCAACGCAGTGGTGCATTCAATTATTTATGATGAACAAAAAGAAAAGGCAATTGGTGTACGGGTTATTGATGCACATACAAAGCAGGCAACCGAATATTTTGCCAGGATAATTTTTGTAAACGCAGCGTGCTTAAACAGCAACCTCATATTATTAAATTCAACGTCAACCCGTTTTCCTAATGGGTTGGCAAACGATCATGATATACTAGGAAGGTTCATGGCGTTTCAAAATTACCGGGGCTCATTAAGTGCAACCATTGAAGGCTTTGAAAACGATTATTATTATGGCCGCCGACCTGTATCTCCATTAATGCCCAGCTTTAGAAATGTGTACAAACAGGATACAGATTTTCTTCGCGGCTATCTTGTCTTTTGGGGGGCTTACCGCAATGCAGGTAAGGCAATACCCGGCCACGAAATTGGTGCTGCATTTAAAGATGCCATGAGTGAAGCTGGTGATTGGAGTGTGTATATGAGCATGCAGGGTGAGGTGATACCCAAACATGATAACCATGTAAGGCTTAGCAAAGATTTAAAAGATGAATGGGGCATTCCGCAATTAATAACGGCTGTTGCTTATGATGACAACGATGAAAAAATGGTGAAAGATTTTTTAGAGCAGGGCGCTGAAATACTTACAATAGCTGGCTGCAAAAACATTGTACCAAAGGACAACAAACAGGCACCCGGGCTTGATATTCATGAAATGGGCGGCGTAAGAATGGGGAAAGATCCGGCAACTTCCATGCTTAATAAATGGAACCAGCTCCACAAGTGTAAAAATGTATTTGTGACCGATGGAGCATGTATGACGTCGGTGGGAAATCAAAACCCATCACTAACCTTTATGGCGCTTACTGCCCGTGCGGCAAACTATGCTATAAGCGAATTAAAGAAAGGCAATTTATAAGACTCAACAAATTATCGTGATGCCACTTTTTGGGAGATAAATTTATCAACGATCAGTTTGGCTACCTGCTTGCCCTGCACTATTCCACCATCCATACCGGTGCGGTAATGAATGCCCCCATACACCCGGCTTATTGCCGCCTCATCTGCTGCCTGGTAAAAAGATGAAAAATCTTTTTCCATCCCTATATATTTTTCATTACTGTCATCATGAAAAGAAAATTTCTCGCCAAACAAGGCTGTTAACACGGTGGCTGCCGCCGCTGAAATAGCGCTATGTCCGCTCGGGTATTCCGGGAAAGGCGGTGTTTGCAAAAAAGGTTCCCAGCGATTGTCAATCGCTTTGTTTATAAAAGTAATTGGTCTTATAACCTCAGCTTTATACTTAGCCTCCCAACACGAGATGAATGATTCAATTAACGCCATTGCAGTTAAAGCATATACCTGAGATGTAGTAACTATATCTGTGTTTGCTTTTTTACAAGCAATGCCGGCAATACCCATCCAATGACCACCGGGTGTAATCTTTTTATTGGCAAACATCATGTGGCCGCTATGCTCCATAACAAATGGGTTATCGTCCCAGTATCGAATAATAGATTTTTGCGAATCGGTAAGGTTATTACCAATGTTGTACACTTCCAAAGCATTCTTATAAAAAACACCACTCTTGTCGGTAGTGAAAGGCGGCGCATCCGGTGGCATACATTGCCTTGAAGAATCTAAAAATAGTGGTTTGATGGATCCCCAGTAAGGTTCTATGCCATCCATATAATCGGGCGAAGTGGGCTGCCATTTTCCATCATCACGGCTTCCCAGATATTTGGGCATACCCCTTGTTTTTTTGTAATAAACATTAGCAGCCCGGTCCATTATTTTAGCTGCTATGGCATCGCAAAATGCACGCGACCGGTCGTAAACTTCTTTGTCAATGGTGTTTTCAAAGGTTTTTAAAACATTCGCTTCATATTTCTGTAATGAGTCTATTGAAAAAACCACTTTGTGCGTTACGGCAAAAAACGCCTGGGTTGCTGCCAGGTTATAAT